>NZ_BTPW01000001.1:0-246932 GCF_036246185.1 Lactiplantibacillus paraxiangfangensis | reverse complement strand
AGCTAGTGACAGTCTTACCGGATCGCCTTAACCGAAACATTAAGAAACATTTTCTGAATCACTATTCACTGAAAGAACGTAATGAAGTTCAGCAGATTGTCATTGATTTTAACGCCCAATATCAGTCGGTTATCCGCGAAGTCTTTCCTAAAGCTAAGATTATCGCCGACAATTTTCATTTAGTTCAAATGGGACTTCAGGCCCTGAATCAGACGCGGGTACAGTTGATGCATCATTTTTCATCAGACACCAGAGAATATCGAATACTCAAACATCATTGGCGCTTATTCCTAAAATCATATTCAAACCTAGAAACACGTAAACCACAATGGTTTACGCATCTAAAAGACTGGTTTACTCAAGAACAGTTAATCTTAACGGGATTAGAACTGGATCCAATTTTTCAACATACTTACTTTACAGCGCATGCCTTAGTGGATGCGTTAAGAACCAGAGATTATCAACGTTTCATCGAAGCTTTAAGTAGAACTGACAAAGTCAGTTCACAGTTTGAAACAACCATGAAAACCTATCGTAAACATCTGTCTCTAATTAAAAACATGATGGCAAGTACCTACTCCAATGGCCCTTTAGAGGGCGTTAATCGCAAAATAAAGCAAATCAAGCGGACGGCGTACGGGTACAAAAATTGGTCGCGTTTTTACACACGAATTCGGATTGAATTTACAATTCAGAACAAAAAAAGGAAACCAATTCGAAAATGAATTGGTTTCCTCATAAAGTTCCTCATCAACAGCCGTTGACAAAGAGCCATTTTTCGTCAGTCGTTGAGTGGCTCGCGTTATTTTCTAAAGTGCTTATAAATCGCGTTCTAATTGGTCTACAATGGCCCGCACGTCATCAGTTGTTTTAGTTTGCATTAATTCGTTACGAATTTCAGCTGCGTGCCGCATGCCGCGGACGTAAATTTTAAAGAACCGTTGTAAGGGTGCGAAATGGCCTTGTAAACCTAAGTCAACAAATTGATCATATAAGTCGACTTGGTAACGTAAGAGTTCTAATAAATCCTTAGTGGAATGTTCTTTAGGCTCCGCTTCAAAAGCGTACGGATTTTGAAAAATACCGCGCCCAATCATGATACCATCGACACCCGGATGCTGTTCAGCTAACTGAATCCCCGACTGATAGTCTAGAATATCCCCGTTAATTTGTAATAGCGTATCCGGTGCAATCGTGTCTCGCATCTGAACCAAGTTGTCGATCAGCTCATAGTGGGCTGGGACCCGACTCATTTCCATCTTGGTTCGCACGTGCACTGTCAAAACGGGCACTTGTTGCTTCAATAAGAATGGAATCCACGTCTCGTATTCTTCAACGGCGTCAAATCCTAACCGGGTCTTCACGCTAACCGGTAAATCTGCCTGACGGGCGCCTTCGATAACTTCCTTGGCCCGATCGAAATGGCGGATAAGGTCACTCCCGCTATGGTTTTTAATCACGGCCATGTCTGGACAACCCATGTTTAGATCAATCGCCTGATAACCTTGACGAGCAACTTCATGGGCGGCTTTAACGAAGTCTTCCTCCGAATTTCCCCATAGTTGCACAATTGGTTTGGGATTTTCTTCGGGATCGACATAAAGCCGTCCCAACGTCGTAAATTTTGCTTTGGGGTGAGTAATGCTTAAAGCGTTGGTAAATTCCGTATAAAATACATCTGGTGCGGCTGCCCGCATCACGACCCGCCGAAACACGGAGCCGGTGACCGCCTCCATGGGCGCTAAACTAAAAAACGGGCGGTGCGCTGCTTTTGCTTCTTTGACAACACCTTGCCAATAAGCCGACTGCGTCATATTATTGCCATTCCCTTCTAAAACATTTCTCTGTTAACACAATAAAACTATCATAGCGATTATTGCGAGTTCTGTACAATATTTTAATTGACCATTTTAAAATTGAAACTCAAAGTTCAAAAACAAAAGCGCTTGCCAGTCAACCGATATAGCAACGTTGGGACCAATAAATTTGTTAATCTTCCCGCTTCCGGTCATCCGTGATTTCATCTGCCGTGGCGACCGGTTCAAGCCAAGGAGCGGTCTTGAACCTCACTTGAGAGCCGAAAAAGCGCGTCTCTCAAGGTGTCGGTGGCGTAAATCGGGAAATCACCGATTAACGCCACACTCACGGCAGATTCATCACCGACAACCTCCAGCTATATATCAAACTTGACCAGTTTATTTTAAACCAATCTTAGCGTAGCGGGTAGAACCAGCGGGCCGTGTCGGCACCGTAACCTGACGTCTTTTCCAGGTTACAGTGCGGGGCGACTTGAAAGACTCGCCTTTTGAGGCTTTCAAGCGAGGCGGAAGACCGTTTTTTGTCTGTAGCCGACCCCATGGCCCACTGATTCTGCCGGCGAAGCGCCGAAAAATCCTGAGTTTCTAACGAGAAGCAGTGCCATCGAAGCAATTGGACTAATTCCAGCATTTTCAATCTTTAAATTGGCTGATAAAAGTTGGCTACCCGTAACCCGGTCCGGTTGTCACCCACACTTTTATGATGGTATTGGCCACAAAAAAAGGTAACGGAAAATGCCTTCCCGTTACCGCTAAAATAGCAAAATTGATTAAAATCGATTATTTAAATAATAACAAAGCTAACATTAACAGTCCGACCATCAATAAGATGTTTAAGAATTCGGTCCGTAAGTTAGTTAACTTCAGCGAGCTGAATGTGACACCGGCGCCAGCATCCATATATCTGAAGAAAACCCCACTAAGTACGATACCAACCATTAAGACAACTAAAAACAATACTCCCGTCATCAACATTACAAACTCAACTCCTCATCCGGTAAAATTTTAAGCCCCTTTTCAGGCCACATTTATTGTGGACCTGCCCCCCTTTTCAAGCAAGCTTTTTCGGTTGAAAACACGGGCTTCTTAGCATTTTTTTATTAACAAAATCAAGGCTAATTGAGCAGAAAAATTCCGCGTGTTAAAATAAGACTTAACCTTAAATGAACGGATGAAAGTGTGATTACGATGACCATTAATGATCTCCAAGCGTTTACCATGGTGTACGACTTACGCCATATTTCTAACGCCGCCGTGGAGCTCCACCTCTCACAATCTGAGCTTTCTAAACGGATGCACGCGCTGGAAACCGAATTAAATATTAAGCTACTTGATACTTATAATAAACGCAATCTAAAAATCACGCCCGCGGGTGAAGCCTTTTATCATCACGCGCAAAAAATGATTGCCGATTACGAAAAGATGCTCAAAGATTTAGCGTCCAACCGACCGACAACTTTTAAGCAACTCACAGTCGGCTCAATTCCGGTCTCTGGGCAGTATACTATTGCGCAAAAAATTGGCGCGTTTGGCCAACAACATCCGGACATCGACCTTAAAGTGATTGAAGGTGAAGGCAATCAAATCGTGACCCAATTGTTAGCAGGCAAGTTGCAAGCGGCCATCATTCGAGATACCCAAACTCACCAGCTTCAACCAACGGATTTTGTTAAACAAGCCTTACTACAAGATGAACTGATGATTATCTTACCGGCAAACCACCCGCTGGCGACACAGCCGACGATTCGAATCAAAGACCTCGCACATCAAAAAATTGCGACGCTCCCACCAGGTTCGGGTGTTTACGAACCCATTACCCAGCTCTTTGCACGTCAGGGCGTCACGCCCCAGTTTTTCTTTGAAAGTACCCACATTGAAACGTTGCTCAGTATGCTGGGGGAAAATAACGTCACTTTGCTGTTTAAACAGTCAGCGTTACCCTTTATGAACAGCCAGTTCGTCATGCGGTCATTGGCTATTCCGTTCATGAGTCAATTAACCTTTGTGTACCCGCAACGCAGTGGTAATCAACTTCTAACTGATTTAATTGACTCTTTAGTGATTAAACGTCCCACCAATTAATGAAAAACAGCCAGTTACCAGATTGGAAACACTTACTAATCTGATAACTGACTATTTTTTTGCCTTAACTATCAAAAGCTAGTATTGGATTAATTCCAACATGACAACCGTATTTAGCGAAGTCGGACAGGAACAATATGCTGTGTCGGTAATAGCATATCGTTTCTATCCGACGAAGCGGTTTAAAATGCTTATTCTAAATACTTCTTCCAATCAGGCACTTCTTTGAACTGGGCCCGTTCAAATTGGTCCTTCATATCAAACGGAACGGTTCCATCGATGACTAATTTCGAACTCATCCCACGGAAACGAATGGACTTGGGATCGTATTCGGGCCGTTCGGATGGGTCTAGCGGATGGTTGCGCATCCCGGGTAAGACCATTAAGTCTTGATCCGCTTGAAAACGGGTATTCATCGTCCAAATAACATCATTCATATCAAAGATATCAACGTCTTCATCTACTAGAATCACCGTCTTTAATTCTTTAAACGCGGCAAACGCCAGTAAGGCAGCTTGACGTTGAATCCCTTCGTCAGCTTCATTTTCCTTATGGATTTGCATAATAGTCATTAACTTCCCACCACCAGCGGGCGGATTATAAACATTCGTGACCTTGCCAGGAATCGCACGGTCAACTAACTGCAAGATACTAGCTTCGGTCGGAATTCCCGCCATGCTGACGTGTTCTTCCGAAGGGCCAATCACGCTCTGCATGATTGGATGTTTACGGTGGGTGACCGCCGTGACTTTGATAACTTGTAGCGCAGGGTTCGCATCCCCGTCGTAACCTGGAAATTCGGGCATTGCTTTGCCCGTATGGGTGTTGATGTCTTCCTGAATCCGCTCGTTCGGCATAATGTAGCCTTCCAACGTAAATTCAGAACGTGCAATGGCCTTTTCATCAACCGTTAGACCGTCCACCAATTGAACGGCTTGCTGCCGAATTGCGCCCGCAACGCCTAATTCGTTATACCCAAATGGCGTGGTCGGTGGCTCAAAGGTTGCCCCAATGGTGACTGCGGGGTCTAACCCAATGTTGATCGTAATGGGCATAGGTTCATTCACTTTCTCGTACTCTTCCGCAAACGCCCCAATGTGCCGACCACCAGGCATGATGTAAATGCCTAACGTATCCTTATCTTCTAAAACCATCCGGTGAATGGTCACGTCACTCTTCGACTTATCGCGATTAGAGCCCAGTACCACGCCCACCGTAATATAAGGGCCCGCATCAACCGGCGTATTGGTCGGCGCCGCCACGAGCTTCCGAATATCGAAGCCTTCGTCCGTGGCTTTATAGACAACTTCATGCACTGGAGCCGCATTTTCAGCGACCGTCACTGGCTCAATTGGATTCGAAACGGACTCATTTAAAAACTGCCCTAACGTTTGGTAGTCGTGATGAAACATTTTTCCGACCCGCCGCCGACTTGCCATCAAACCAATTAGAACCCGGGTATCCGGGAATCCCTTGACGCGATTAAACATCATCGCTGGGCCTTCCTTAGTTGGCCGCTCAACGGTCCCACCCGCACCAATATAGCGGTAGACACCCGCAAGTTCAGCATCTGGATCGACTTCAACGTCTGTCTCGTGATAACTCTGCGGATCATCCTTGATTTCATCAAGCACCCGCCGTAAATCCCATGGTTGTTCTGCCATCAGCTCATCTCCTAATTTAGTTTACAAGTTCATCATACGGCTAGACCCAGCAAGCTTCAATTCGAAAACAGCTCGCCCATTATTCGCTAATCGAATATCAGACGATTCCACACTCCCTAACTCAAAAAGACGGCGCATGAAAATTTTCACGTGACCGCCTTTTTCTGTTTCAAGCTAACTGAACGCTGACTGTTTGTAACTTTTACCGCATTAATTTCCGCTTACACTGCCGCGCCGCTTGATAAAGGCCTACCATAGCAGCAATCAAGCTTCCCGCCGTAACAATGGTTTGCATAATTGGTTTTAATCGCATTGCGTTCATCCCTTAAAACTGTGACGGATCCGTGATAATTTCATTATCGGCCCGTCGTCCAAGTGCCATCAACTGACTTACTAGCAAATTTTGAGTCGCCGTCAGTCGTAACTGTTTTGAAAAAATCGTATACGTAATGTAATTCGCTAACCGGCTAATCAAGGGTTCATCGATTTGTGATTGTCCCGTCAAATCGTGTTCACCTACAAATAGCGCCTGGCGAATCTCTTGAAAGCCGTGTGCGTCAGCCGTTGCCAACGTTTCAGCTAATGCTCGCATAATCCCCCGTGCTTCGCAACTCATTCTTGTTGCCACCCCTCTTGGTTCAATTTTCAGTATAGTCTTTTTCAGAAAAAAATGACTACTGATTGCATGACTCTAGACGAGGTGTAAACTATTAACTATAGGGGGCATCAACGTGTCAAAAGAAACAGATCAAACAAATGTAACCGTATTACTTAAGGCCATCAGTACGGCTTTTCAGGACCCACAAGTTCAGAGTGATGCGGATCTCAGTGCGTTATTAGTTAAAAATTCCAAACGACTGAGTGAATCGGGAGACTATCACAAGGCCGCCGCCGATTTGAATCAGGGCCTGCGCTATTGGGGAATGGCTCATTTACATGGCCCTAAGGCACTCAATGACCTTTACCAGGCCACCATTGACGGGACTCGTGGTCGGGCTTACCAACGCCAACCAACCGGATTCGACAACTAAATAATATTTAGTGCTTCTCATAAAAAAACCGACCGTTGAAAATGACATCATTTTCAACGGTCGGTTTGCTATTTATTTAGGGCATCACACCCGTTTGACTAGACCACTTCCAACTGTAGTTGTTGTGATTCGACCCATTTAGCCGCAAGTAATACCCGGTATAAGACAACTGAGATGACTGCTGGAATTAAAACACCCGTCACTAAGTAGACCATAAACGTATTCATATTCGTCGACGCCAACGTGATTGGCGCAATCAAGGAATTTAACCCCAACCCAGCTAATTTGTAACTCGTGGAAAAATGAAAGACTAGGGTTGCAATGGGTGCTGATACCACGGCGGCAACCATTGGCGGGATTGCTAAGCGCGGATTTACTAGCAAGTTAGGAAATTGCACTTTTGGTGTAATGATGCCTTGTGCGATGTTAGCACCCAGATTGTTTTGCCGAAATGACATGATGGTGAAGCCCACGAATTGTGCCGTTGTTCCGATCAAGGCTGCCCCTGAAGAAACGGGATCGAGCATAACCGCCACGGCTAAGGCCGCCGATGAAGCTGGCGTCATCAAGAACAGTGCCCACGCTAAGGAAACGGCCATCGAACCGATCAACGGGTTGACCTTCATCGAAGTGGCAATGAACTGACTCAGCCAAACCAAGGCTGGTGTGGTCACTGCCGCTAAGCCTAAACCAACAACTGACCCAACAAAGGTCGCTGCTAGTGGCACTAGCATCATGTCTAGGGGCGTCTTCCCCGTCAGATAATTACCAACGAGTACGGCAACCAGCCCCGCGGCCACCGCAGAAATGGGTTGACCGGTCGTAAAGACCGTACTCTGCGCGGCTTGCGCCAACGTGTGTCCGGTCGCTGTCACGCCGTTCGTGGTCGATTGTGAGAAGAACACCGCATTAGCGCCAATGGTTGAAGAAATCATGGCACTAAACGTCACCAACGTGTTGCTTTTAAGCATCGTTGCGATGGCAACCCCGAACGCGGGGCCTAGTAAGACTTGGGCGATGGCGCCAACTTGGTACAGTGCGCCCCAATGTAAAAAATTTGCCAATGATTGCAACAGTAACCCAATTCCTAAGCAAACTAAAATTGCGTTTGAAACTCCGGCGGATACCTTATAAACGTAATCCATGGTTGTCATCTTATGTGTCGCTTCTTCAGCGTGTGTGTTTTCCATATGTATGCCTCCATTTTAATTAATAACAATTAGATTAGAAATATGTGAGAATGTTATTATTTTGCCATTGCTTATGAAAACTGTCAACCCGTTTTTCATAATTGGTTTAAATACTTTGAATTAAAAAGGAAATCCAGAATTTTGCGTCTGCTAACCCCTTAAATACTGAGGAAAATTAAGTCATCCGGCAATAATGAAACTGGGATAAGACAAAAAAAGTTATTCAGAAACATCAAAATATTCCTGAATAACTTTTTCTAATATTATGGTCGAAACGTGCGCCAAAAGGCAATTTGCTCCGCTTAACCCGGAATCAGCGACCATTCCAAGCCCAGGAATAATCACTGATTCCACGTTAATGCTCACAAACTAACCGCCTTCTGGCCCACTCTGATCAAAATTAATTATTTTAATTTACTATGAAATGATGATTTAAATTGCTAATTAAACCTATTTAGACCGGTTAAAACCAGTGCCGAATCAACGCACTACCACCAAGCGTTAAGACCGCCAGTAAAATACCGACTGAGCGTAAGGCGTGGCTATCAACTGCGGATTCACTAGTTTGTGGTAATTTGCCACGACTTTGAGTGGTTGGTGTTGCCGCATCGGCTTGGGTAACCGTTGTCTTGGCACTCGACTTCTTAGTCGCTGGTGTCGATGAACTTTGAGCAGGTGCTTGACCAGCAACAGGCTGTGAACTGGAACTAGTCGCTGCGCCCGTTCCGTTTTCAAACCCACCGTCAACATCGATCGTCCCCGTATCTTCATCGATATCTGGGTTCGGATTAGTATTGTCTTCAGGATTATCAGGTTCCGTGACGCTGGTATCCGTATCAGTCCCACCATTGGAATTCGAGTTTTCATCTGGCGTACTCGTTACGTTAGATGAACTAGAGCTTGCCGAATTATCACTTGATGAACTGGAACTTGCAACACTTGAACTTGATGAACTAACACTCGATGAGCTAGAACTTGAAGCACTTGAGCTTGATGAACTAACACTCGATGAGCTAGAACTCGAAACACTTGAGCTTGATGAACTAACACTCGATGAGCTGGAACTCGAAGCACTTGAGCTTGATGAACTAACACTCGACGAGCTGGAACTTGAAGCACTCGAGCTTGATGAACTAATACTTGAAGAACTGGAACTTGACGAACTAGTCCCGCCACCAGAACCACTGTTTTCACTCTTATCGTAAACTTTCCCGTTGGCTTCTTCTTTATTCCGTTCACCATCAGTGCCGCCGCCCCATTCCATGATGGCTTGGTTCTTGAAGTGGTAGCCACTGTTCATGAGTTCTGGTTCCGTCACCTTAGTGTAGTAGTCGATCACAATGAGGTTATTGACCGTATCATTGAAATCTAAGTTGAAACCATTATCGGTGTATTTCACGTTATAAGCATCTTCGTTGATCTTATCCGTCCGCTTATAAGTCGTTTGTGAAGACCATTTACCGTTGTAGACTTCAACGCCCTCAATCATGGATTGCTTATCGCCAATGGTGTCCGCAATGGATAGGCCTTCCATTTTTAATTCTTGACGGTTTACTAGGATCGTCCACTTAATCCGGCCATTTTCGACGTCCATCGTACCCTTTTTAGATAAGTTTGCTTCATCGGAAACGATATTAATGACCGAGTTGCTCGAGCCGCCGTTTTCTAAATTGAACACAACGTCTTTTTCACCAGTATCTTCATAGCGATACTTAGTGGCCAGGTTCAGCTGGATTTCGGTATTAGTCTTACCCTCAACGTTTTCATTTAGGGTCAAGACCACTTTGCCATCCGTGGTTACTTTCCCGGTCCCAATCACCTGACCGGTTTCCTCATCAGTAACGTCAAAGACGTCCCCCACCGTTTTGGCCCGTAGGTTTTCTGGTAAATCGACCGTAATCGTGTCACCAGCATGCAAGGCCTTGTCACCAAATGCGAGGTTGTATTCAATCTGCACCGTGTCGGCATGCTTATAATCTGGTCCATTTAATACGGAAGCTGAGGTTGTGTAATCCTTCGCATCGTAATTAGTGGCCGCTTGAGCTGGCATCGCTTGACTTAAAATGAATAGTAAGGCAAAACTTACTAATCCTAGTAACCAATAACAGCTACGTTTACCTAATTTCAAAGTTGACTCCTCCTTAGTTTATCTAAAGAAAAGTATACGCTTGCCATAGTCATTTTCAATAGACTTTGTGAAGGATTGGATTACTTAGTCAATTTAAATTGAACAAGTTTCTACTTGTAAGGAAGTGTCTCAGTACTAATGAAAAACCGGACAGCGGCTTTTCAGTCGTGTCCGGTCAATTAATTGCGTTAGTCGTGCCCAAAACTGGCCGTTTTCGCAGCCATAAACTGTAATACCGTGACGCCCACAATGAGGACGGCGCCCGTAATCCCAAACAAGTTAAAGTTAACGCCTAAAAATAGGACGCTTAAGATGGTCGCGGATAACGGTTCGATGGTCCCTAGCACACTCGCCGTCGTCGGTAAAATAAATTCTAGACTCTGCAGGAAAAATAAATAAGCTAGCATCGTGCCAAAAATAATCACAAAGCCAACTTCCAACCAAGCCATTGCGGATAGTTGGGGCACGTGGCGCCACGCTTGGCTTCCACCAAACACGAACGCGCCCCCAATCAGCATGGACCAACCGACAATGGCCGTTGCGCCGTAATCCTTAATAAGTTTCGTTGGCATGAGCGTGTAAATCGTCGCTCCAACGGCGGCTAGCAAGCCCCAAATCACCGCTGTCAGCGGCAACGCCAGTGAATGCAAATGGCCCTGCGTCACAATTAGAACGGTCCCAATCAGTGCCGAAACCACTGAGATCACGTTAACCTTACTAGGCACCCGCCAAGAACGAGCTGCTAAGAAGAGAATAATCAAGACGGGCGACAATGATTGCAAAATAGCCGCCGTCGCTGCGTTACCGGTGCTGATGGCCATGAAATAAGTTAACTGCGTCCCCACCATTCCTAGCAAGCTGAACGCAACTAGTTTTCCCGCCGCAGCTGGTCGTTTAAATACCGCCATCACGGGCACCTGTCGAAGCGTGCCATAGATGAGTAGCAGGAGCCCCGAAACGACCATCCGCACAGAAACGAGCCACAGGGTTGAGATGTTCGTCGTATCAAATAAGTGTTGCGCGACGGTCCCCGAACTTCCCCAGAAAAACGGTCCCGCACTTGCAAGCACAAAACCAAGCGTTTTCTTTTCCATTGCGTAACCCCCTCTAGATCTTATTAGACCTAGTCTAACAAGTATCTTTTCCATTTGAAAGGGGGCTGCGGTTAATTGACAGGGTCACGCGACTAGTCTAATCTTATAGCGTGCGAGGAGGAGCTACATGAAAAATCAAAAATTAATTTATTGGTTGCTTGGGATCTTCGCTATCGTCTTCATTGGCGGCGCGTTAATCATCCCAACCCCAGCCATAAAAAAACAGGTTATCAGTATTGGGAATATTATTACGGGGCATAGTACCAAGACGACCGGTGCGACCCACAGTGTGGCCCATACCGATCTTGGGGAAAAATACCAACTTTCTAAAAATGAAATCAAAACGTTGGGGCAACTGAAAGTCACGGGTATCGGCGACTCCATCATGGTACGGACGACCCCTGATTTGAAGGAAATCTTCAAGAGTTTTAACGTCGACGCTAAGGTCGGGCGACAAGTTTCCGCAGCCCCTTCAGTCATCAGTCAGTTAAAAGCTAACGATGCGATTCAAAAAAACGTATTAGTCAATTTAGGAACTAACGGTCCGACTGACGCCGCCGCTATTGACGGCATCATCAACCAAATTGGGAGTAACCATCAGATTTACTGGGTCAACACTCGGGTTCCCGGTAAAAAATGGCAAGATAGCAATAATAAGCTGATTGCCGCTGCAGCTAAGAAATACAGTAACGTCCACTTGATCGACTGGTTATATATGAGTCAAGATAATGATAACTGGTTCGTAGACGACAACTTACATCCAAACACCTTGGGCGAACGCGAATACACCGCGACGGTCGGCCAGACCATGGCTAAGACGGCAACGCCGTAACGTAAAGAGCGGAACAAATTGCCTTTTGGCCCACGTTTCGACCATAACAATAGTAAAAGCCAATCAGAAAATTTCTGATTGGCTTTTACTATTGTCCCAGACTCAACTTTTTCACCGCATCATTAGTGCATCGCGACGATCATTCGGTCGCCCCATGCCTCTAACTCCTGCAAACTTTTTTGTAATTCTAAACCGGTCGGCGTCAATTGGTAACGGTAGTGCTCGCTTTCCGTAATCAAACCGAGCTGGCTCATCTTAGCGAGTACCGTTAATAATTTTAACGTGCTTAAGCCCCGCACACGGCGGCGTAAGACCATAAAGTCTGCTGGTTGCTGGCCCAAATTACTGAGCGTTAACGCGTACCACCGATCGTTCAACAGCGCTAACCCAACCTTCGTTCCAATATTGACATCCCGCATGACCATTGTCTTTGACCCCTTCAAAATAGATTATTTACTTATTTTAAGGAAGTCAGCGCGCAAATGCGAGTAATTAGTTCGTCGGCCTATTCTTTGAACTGGATTTTGACATAGTCGCGGTAAAGCGGCACGTCGGCCATCAATTTTTGGTGCGTGCCAGAACCGCTGACCCGACCACCTTCAATGAAGTAAATCTGGTCCGCATCGACAATCGTGCTTAACCGGTGGGCAATCACTAGGGTCGTTCTGCCCTTCATCAACTCACCTAAAGCTTTTTGAACCATCGCTTCGGATTCTGAATCCAAGCTAGCCGTTGCTTCGTCGAGCATTAAGATCTTAGGGTCGCGGAGAAATGCCCGGGCAATCGCTAACCGTTGCCGTTGTCCACCACTAACCTTCACGCCCCGCTCACCGACTTGCGTATCCAAACCGTTATCCATTGCTTGGACGAATTTATCAGCGGAAGCTAGTGCCAAGACGTGCCATAACTGGTCATCACTGTAACTCTGGTCGGAACCATACGTTAAATTATCCCGAATAGTCCCGGCCATGATTGCGGAATCTTGACTAACGTAACCAATTTGAGACCGCCAAGCGTTTAAGCTAATCTGGTTCACGTCCTGATCGCCAATCGTGATTTGACCACCCTGAGGCTGATAGTAGCGTTCAAGTAAGCCAAAAATCGTGGATTTTCCACCACCAGATGGTCCGGCAAAGGCCACGACCGTATTTGGTTTGGCTTCAAAACTCACATCGCTTAAGATTACTTTACCGTCATCATCGTAGGCAAAGTTCACGTGTTGCATCGCAAGCGTTTGGTCAGCTACGGACTGATCCGTTCCAGTTGTTAAAGCTTCTTCAGGTTCGGTCAGCAAATCGCGAATCCGTTCAGTTGACCCGTTTGCTTTGGATAACGTGGTAAAGAACTGCCCCAACGTTCCTACGGGGCCAATAATTTGGAACAGGTACATTAGAAATGAGACTAACGTTCCCATCAGCATCGTACCACTAGCAACCCGCGCCGCAGCGTACACCAGTACACCCACGAACAGGGCCATCATACTAGCCGTCATGACCGGACCCGCAACTGAATCATACATGGCTTCTTTCAAACCAATGTGATAAAGCTTCGTAATTTGTTGCGACCCGTTTGTCGTTTCGTAAGGTTCGGCATTGGACGATTTTACCAACCGAATCTCGCTCAGCGTCTCATCGGCCGTACCGTTAAATCCAGCCAACGCGTCTTGGCGTTGCCGACCAATCTTGCTACTCTGGCGCATGATTGGCATCATCACGAGTAAAATCAGTGGAATCGCTAAAACCATGATGGCCGTCATCTTCCAGTCCATCAAGACCATAATGACCAACGCACCGATGAGTTGCATCAGCGACGTCACCATCTGTGGAAATGCGTTAGCGAGTAAGTCCTTAATTTGCGTCGAATCGTTTACCAACCGCGACGTCATTTCACCGGTCTTAACATCGTCAAAGTAACTGACGGGTAGCCGCACGAGCCGGTGCCATAACGTTGTGCGTAAGTTAGCCACGACATTTTCGCCAAAGATTCCGAGTAGCGTCCCCGACACGGCACTGATCACCGCACTAATTAGGAACAGCCCAATCACGCCAATCAACAACTGCTGGTTAACACCGTGACTGAACCCATTAATTAAGGTTTGCGCAAACTTTGGGACCATTAGTTGGGCACCGGTTGCCAACAAACCAAGTCCTAACCCAATCCAAAGTTGCCAATATTTAGGCGCGGTCTGCCGAATCAGGTGTAAGAACCCCTTTAAATCAAACTTACCGCGCGCGGTACTTGGTGCTGTCATTCTACGTTCCATTTCTCTCTGCCTCAAAATTTCTTAATATTAGAACCAGCCGCGACCGCGACCCCATCCTGGATGTTGTGACCAGTCATGACCATGGCCAAAATGCATTAAATCTTGAACGTCTAAGTCAGCGGCGTTTGCACTGACCTTATCGAGCAACCGTTGTAATTCTGCTTGTTCATCGTCACTCAAATTACCGAATAACTGATCCGCTAAATCGGCGACGCCTTGGTCACGGTGACTGGCCATCTTCTGCCCTTTTTCACTGAGGCGGACGATGACCACCCGCTTATCCCGGCTACTAGGTTCGCGAACGATCAATCCCGCGTCCTCTAGCCGACTAAGCGTTGCACTGACTGAACTCGGTCGAATATCTAAGATTTCCGCAATTTCCGCGTTCGTTAATCCTGCGGGTGAGTCGACTAATAGTTGTAATAACCGAACTTGTCCACGGCCATTACGTTCTGGCCCCCGACCGTCAAAGTGATGTTGATGGGCCACCGCCATTAAGAAGGCGCGATTTTGCATTAGTTTACCAAAACTATTAAATAAATCTCGATTGTTTGTCGTCATTAAGATGACCTCCTGTTATTGAATGATAATTATGTTAGCACGATAGTTAGATTAATACAACAAAAACTAACTATTTTTCTAATCTATCGAAATGAACCCTTGATTTAACGGGATTTATCCGTTCAATTTTTATTTAGTTTTTACCGCGTGCCATCAGTGGCAACCGGACTAATTTTAAAACCAAAAAGCCCGTGAAGACTCTCACGGACCAAAAGGTTAGGAGGTGGCAACTAAAAATCAGACGGCACGGTATAACCGGTTGTTGCTGATTCGGGTTGCTTTTTGTCGCGATATTCACAAGGCTATGCTGAGGAACTAACCAGCCACAAGCAGTTAGTGACCCCATAAAAAAGCTTTTATAGTCAACAAGCAAATGTTACAACCGGCAATCCATTTTTAACAGTTACCACACTATGGCTATATTATAACCGATATTGTGCTATTTTTCACATTATTATTAAAATAAAAATGCAATCTTTACAGACTGCATTTCGAGCATCCTAAGACTTGGCAACCACGAAGTAATGCCCTTCCGGATCAGCAAAGTTGAACGTTAACTGACCGTGATTATCGACCACCGGACCAGCATCCGGAATCTGGTGATGCAAATCATTAAATTGGTCACTGAAAAACATTAACGATGGAAAGTTCGTGACCACTTCTGGTGAATATTCCGCGATAAAAGCCTTTGAGAAAAATGCCAGTTCAACTTCCGGGGTAATCTTTAACACCACGTTATTTGAACCATCCGGCAGCGGATTAACTTCCGCTACCCGCGCACCCAAGTGATCCTGCCAAAACTGAACAACCTTTTCCACGTCAGTCACATAAACCATGCAGCGTACCTTATTCATCAGCCATCCTCCAACTTAAGTTTTACGTTTATTTTACCCGTTACAGCCTGCCATTGTCGCCTGAAACGACACCCGAACTCACTTTTTATTTAAACGGCTCTTTTCAAAGCTCACTATAATTTTATTTATAATGCGATAGTTGTTTCCTTTATTTTGGCGTATATTGGGGGCAGTAACCAAAAAAGGAGTTATTTAGGATGCATTTATCTAAATTAATCACCACGACTAGTATTATCTTATTAGGGGTCGCCGGGACCGCCTTGCCGGCACAAGCAGCAACCACCTACCACCGCACTAAAACGGTCAAGGTCAGTCATAAGCCTTACTACGCTACGAGCAAAAAGGGCCATACGTACCGCTTTGTCGGGTCTGCCAAGCACTTCAGCTTCAAGGCCAACCACGCGTTAAAAAACTACACGCACACCACTTGGACCCGCACAGCTAAAACGTCCGTGACAAAACATGGTCAAAAAGTGACTTATTACCGCGTCACCAATGCGAAAAATAAAGCTGCCGGCTGGGTCGCTGCCAGTTACCTCAAAGCCGGTAAAAACTACCAGGCAACCACGGCCAAGTCAGTCAAAACTGCTCCCTATTACCGGGCCAAATCCGTTAAATTCACTAAGTTAAGTGGATCTAATAAAGTTATCAAACGTCAAGCTGGTAGCGCCTTAAAGGCCAACTTGACTTATAACCGGACCAAGCAACGGAATCTCTACATTCACGGAAAAAAAGTGCGCTACGACTACGTCACAAGTGCCAACAAAAAGGCTAAGGGCTGGGTCAAAGCTAGCGCGTTAAAAGCTGGGAAAAATGACCAAATGTCGACGCCTAAAAAAATGACCGCTCAAACCTTTATTCGGGCTAAAACTGGCAAAATTTACGCGTTGACGGGGTCTAATAAGGCTCTTAAAATGAGCCACGCCAAGGCGTTATCCGCAAGTGACACCTATACGGCAACCCAGTCCCGCCACGTTTACTTGAAGGGCAAAACGTATACGTATTACCACGTCACTAATACAGCTGGCACCGTTAACGGCTGGGTAAACCGCGCTTGCCTCAAAGCCGGTCAGCATCAGTCCTCAACAACGCCGTCCGTTTTTGACGGCCGCCACGAAGACGTTTTGTACATTGGTGATAACACCACCATTTATAAAGACGCTAACTTGACGCAGGCTAGCACGACGCTCAAAACTGAGAGCTCGGTAACGGCTTACCCAGACGGCATTCGTGAACTTTCCGATCACGTCTACGCCATCCCCGTTAAGGTCAACGGTCAGGACAGCTACATGAAGGGGCAATTCCAAGAACTCCCAGATAACCGCCTGCTCCCCGCCGGTTTCTACTACAGTCTGTCTGACACCAGTTTCTATGGTGACGTTAAACCTACCGATAGCGTCGTAAAAATCAGCGCGCCATTTCTAACGGGCACCACGTGGCAATATTACTACGCCGGTGGACATACGATTTACCGTTATGATGGTCAAACTTGGACAACTGAATAGACCTCCAAAATAATAGTAACTAAAAGCAGTAGGAAGATTATGATGACAATCTTCCTACTGCTTTTGTGTCCGATAATTCTACTATTTACTCGTTGAATAGCCCCATTAAGTCACTGGCTTGTAACCGTGCCTTGGCTGCCCCGCGAACATCCAACTTGATTTGGCCGTCTTGGACCATCACCAACCGGTTGCCATACGTTAACGCATCGCTTAGCTTATGGGTAATCATCATCGTGGTCAAGTGTTGCTTGGTCACGATGGCTTCCGTCAGCGCCATGACTTCCTTGCTCGTCTGCGGGTCTAAGGCGGCGGTGTGTTCATCCAATAATAACAATTGCGGCTGACTCAAAGTCGCCATCAGCAACGATAACGCTTGTCGTTGTCCCCCGGATAGGTACTTCACCTGCGTTGTCAGCCGGTGTTCCAGGCCCATATTTAGACTAGCCAATAATGTGGCGTAACGCTGCGCCTGGTCTGCACGCTGGTAGCGCCGTAAACTCAAGCTGCCCGTATGTTTTTCCGCTAACGTCAAATTTTGGGCGACACTCAATTCACCGGCCGTTCCCATTTTAGGATCTTGAAAGACCCGTGACACCCACCGCGAACGGTAGGCAACCGACCGTTTAGTGACGCGATGTCCGGCAACCATTAATTCACCGGCATCCGGCGTCAAAGTTCCGGCAATCGTGTTTAAAAGCGTTGATTTTCCCGCACCATTATTGCCGATGACGGATACGAAGTCACCGGGTTCAATCGTCAAGTTCACGTTCTTCAAAACGTGCCGTTCGTTGCTGGTTCCCGGGAAGAAGACTTTCTGTAGTTGTTGTACGTTCAGGATGGCGGTTTGTGACATTTTGATCGACTCCAATCTGTTTGAGGTAACGGTTTAATTGACGTTTGGTTTGGTATTTAGTCTGTAACATCGGTAGGCAAATCACAATGACGAGGATAACAGCTGACAAAATTTTGAGGTCGTTGACCGGGAAGCCCATCCCCATGGCAAGGGTCAGCAAGTAGCGATAAATAATCGCCCCGACGACCATCCCTGTTAACCGCACCCATATTTTGCGACCGTGGAGGAAAATCTCCCCAACTAACACGGAAGCGAGTCCAATGACGATGGTCCCAATCCCCATACCGATGTCCGCGTAACCATTACTCTGTGCAATGAGGCCACCGGACAACGCAATCAAGCCGTTTGATAGCATGTAACCAATGATGACCATTCGATCTGTGTAAATTCCGTTGGCCGCGCTCATCGCGGCGTTGTTCCCCGTGGCCATTAGTGACAACCCTAAGCGCGTTTGGAACAACCAAACGAGGGCCAAAACAACCAGCGTGGTGATGACGCCCCCAACTAGGATGGTCCGGACATCCAGTGACCAACCGGCGGGTAAGTAATTTGTCAGGACTTTTTGCTCTAGTAGCGGCACGTTGGCCCGGCCCATAATATGCATGTTGATGGAATACAGCCCGGTCATGGTCAAGATTCCTGCCAACAGTGATGGCATCTTCAGCTTGGTATCCAGCATCCCGGTGACCCACCCCGCAACACAACCGCCAAGAAAACCAAACAAACTAGCCGTTAAAGCGGACTGGCCATTGAGCATGGCACTAATCGTGATGGCCGCGCCGAGTGGGAAGCTGCCTTCAGTCGTCAAATCCGGAATATCTAAAATCCGGAAGGTCAAGAACACCCCGATAACGAGTGGGGCCCATAGTAACCCCTGTCCAATACTTGTGATTAACATGTTCATTGCACCCCTTTCTAAGGTTGTTTGATATGGTCGGCAGTTAGCCCAATCGCTTTTGCGTTGGCCTTATTAACGTATAGATGTAACTTATCCGCCGTCTGGACTGCCATGGTTGCCGGCTTCTTTTTCTTAATTAACACGTCGTAAGCCATCTTCCCGGTCTGTTCACCCAACTCGTAAAAGTTCAAACCGTAAGTGGCCGTTCCACCGTCTTGTGCCATTTCAATTGATCCGGTCACAACGGGTAACTTTACCGCCTTCGTCTTTTGACCGATTGTCTTCATCGCACTGGCCATTAAATTATCCGTTGGTAAGTACAATCCAGAGATTTTGCCGGCCAAACCAGCCAACACACTGGCGATATCGTTGGTGCTAGTCGCGCTAACCACTTTAAGTTTAATTTGATGCTGTTGCGCGTATTGCTTGGCAATTTTCACTTGCAAGACGGAATTTTCTTCCGACGAATTATACATAATTCCAATCGGCTTATTGCCCTTAGTCATGCTCTTGAGTAATTTTAACTGCTTGCCCACCGGCATTAAGTCGCTGGTCCCACTGACGTTGGTTTGCGGTTGCTGATTACTTTTAACTAACCCCGCGGCCTTCAAATCCGTTACCGCCGTGACTACTGTCGGTGTTGTGGTGGTTTTCTTCGCCAAGGCTTGGGCAGCCGGCGTTGCAATCCCAACTAACAAGTCATTTTTTTGTTGAACCAATTGCTGGCTCATCGTGTTCAAATTAGCCTGATCCCCCTGAGCGTTCAAGTAATGGTATTTGACCTTGATTTGACTATCATGCGCCTTCAGTTCTTGATTCAACCCGGCTTTAAATCCTTTACGGGCCTGATCCAGCGAACCGTGTTGAACGACCTGCAAGATTCCCACTGAAACGGTCTTGTCATCATTACCATTCCCGCTACAAGCGGTCAAAATCAAAGCCATCCCAATCATTAAACTTCCTAAAATTGTTTTTTTCATCATCAATCTCTCTCCTCAAAGTTGGTTATCGATAACTTCGTTCAACGTCTTGATTGAAGCTTTCAGAAAACAAAAAACACCAGTTAGATTCAGGATAGAATCTAACTGGTGTTTTATCGGGCCCGATATTTTTCCAGATAGATTGTACCCGTACCTATCTGGTGTTTAAGTCATGTGAAATAACTTTAGCTCCCGATAGACACAAACGCGTTGTGCGTGCGCTTGTATCCATCGTATGAATACAAACGCTATCTAAAGAAAAAGCTAAAGGCAAATTGGTTATTTAAATGAAGTTTACTAATTAAAGACATCGGCGGTCTTCCTCTCATTTCAATTTACAATTAATAGTTAATCATTAAAAAATTCTCATGTCAACTAATATTTTCACAGAGCTTTATTATTTTTCAATTTAAATGATGCCTTAAGGCGTTGGTACGTCGCTCAATGTCCAATTGACTGCCCCAGAATATTTAATGCTTGAATCGGCGAAAACCCCGGGTTCAACATCCAAAAAGATTCCGGCTTTGCTAGTATCTTTAGGGTCAGTCGTCCAATTTGAAGTGACATCGGTTGTGTCCGACGTGCCACGATCACCCGAATCGATCAGGGTACTCTTCGTCAAATCACTCGTCTGACCATTTGCATCCCGATAAGTCAGGTAACCAGGCATCTTATGACTGCCACTAGTTAAATCGGTTGCGGAAGCGTACAGGTACCACTTGGAACCGGTCGTTCGCGTGTCATTAATGTTAACGTTCCATGCAGAAGATGGGCCGTATAACGCAGTGGCTGTCGGAACACCGTGGCTCCCAAAATCAATGTCGCTAGAAATCGTGCCGAACTTAACCGTTCCCGGTTTAACCAAGGTAATAGTCTTCGTTGCCGATTTGTTCGTTCCATCAGTCGCATAGAAATCAATCGGCATACTGTCGTTAGCGGCGACTTTTTTCAACGCCGCTGCTAAATCGGTCGTGTCCGTTTTGACGTCAGCACTACTGCCAGACGAACTCTTCCCGGTAATATTCGCCTCAGACTTCACCCAGTCGGCAAAGTCACTGTCAGACATGGCTTCTAGCTTGGTCACATCATCGCTCGACAAATTAAGGGTCGTCTTGTCCGCAGCAATCGTAACTGGTGCAACTGTAACAAACGAATACATCGTCCCGTAGTCCCCAAATTCATTAGATTCAGCAACTGTTACACCTGACGCCCCCTTAAGTGCATCTCCAGTTAAATTTAGCATCCACTTGCCATCATCACCAACAGTCGTCGTGTCACCAGTAACACTGTTACTAATGAGATCACCAGAAGTTCCCGTTCCGCTAAGAACCGTTGTTCCAGTTGTGACGGGTGAAGTCGTTATGGTGGGGCTCAATTTCTTTCCCACTCGAACACTGTAATATTTATTAACATGTTTAGATAAATCGGTTGTAAAACAGTAAGCAATATAGATAGGACCACGTGTTTTCAAATCTTTCAGGTCAACATCAAAAGTAATATTTTGGTTAATCGTAACACTGGTATTTTTAAAGCCTACACTAATGACTTGGGATGGCGTAGTAAATGACTTTCCATTCCTATCCAATATATCAAAGTAATATGACATAATGTTTCCAGGTTTAACAGTTGGAGAACCCGGTTTTGTCGTCATCGTTCCACTGATTGCAACATTAATTTGTGTCGTGCTAGTTGAGATTCGATTTTCAGATCCAAACGGCTTTAACCCGTTTGCTTTAATAGTAACCGTCGGAGTACTACTTAAAAAAGACTGTACACCATCATCGTAGCCACCTTCATTAGGAATTCGGCCATTCCCCGTCGAATCTAATCCATCCGTCACGTCCGTCAGCGTTGCCGCATGAACCGCTTGACCAGACGACAACACCGTGCCAGCTGCTATCAGAAGGACGGCCAGCCCCCGCCAAATTTTCTTCATTTTCATCGTGTCGTCCCCCGCTTCGTCATCCGCATATCATGCCAGACTAAATAGCCTAAAACAACACTGAGTAGTAATAAGCCACCAATTATCCGCAGGTACCACGCATAAGCTTCCGCCGTTTGCGGTAAACGTCCTGATTGAAGCGTCTTTTGCAACGTTCCGGTCATGTAGCCAGCGTCGCCAGCTTTCGGTGTGGCTGTTTGTCGCATTATCTGACCAGTTGGAATATGGTGATTAGCTTGAATCGTTGCCGGATCAACCACCGTGCTTGTACTTGGTGTGAAGCTGACCCCTGTCTGCGTCTCAGATTGCGCTAACGCCGCTACCGGCATCACCCAAACAATCACTAGCATTAAGGCTCCCACAAGTCCTAATTTGATTGTTTTCAACTTGATCACCCCTTAATTGAGTTTATGCGTTCTTCTTTTGTCGCCGTTTCTTGATAAAGAAGATCAACCAAAGGACTAGTAAAACAATCACTAACATACCAAGTGCACCCAACCCAATGAGCCACCAGATACTAATCCCGTTGTTATCCACGGACGCTTTATTATACTTTTGCGCTGCCGCAGCCGTAATGGTAAAGTCCTTATCAAAAGTCCATTCGTGTTCACTATTTTTAACCGTCATGTGTAAATGATACTTGCCCGCTTGTAGTTTCGTATCGCCCAACAAGATTGGGTAATCATACCGGGTATTAGGCGCCATCTGAACGGCTTTACGCGTCGCTTTCTTGACAACCTGATTGTTACTTTTACTTGTAATCGTTGTCTTAGTCGTTAAGTTCGGAATCATCACCGCCGTTGGGTTCCGTAGTTCTGCAATAATTCCACGGTGATAGTTGATCATGCCAGCTTTAACGTTGCCCAAGCGCATGTTCGGTTTGGGCGTTTGCCCCGAAGTATACTTCATCCCGATAACGTAAGAATACTGACTCTTCATGTTCATAGCACCTTTGACAGAACCAGTCACCTTATCATCGACGCGTTTAAAGTACCAACCACCCAAAATGACCCCGTTGACTTGCTGACTAGGCATCGTCACTTGGGCGCTCACCGTTTTAGACCCATTAGCGGGAACCGTCACGGTTTTAGTGCCATTGATTTTAGTCAGATCACTCATCTTATACTTCAATGATGAATCGTAATTAGTTTTCGGAGAAACGTATTCAATACTACCGTTCGTATTCGTATACGCCGTATTGATTCGCGTTTGGACTTTCATATCTTTATTGGTGCTATTGTAAATGACCGTCCGTAACGTTTCCGTTTGTCCTTTTTTCATTTTCAAATCGAAAAAAGAATTCTTCTTGTTGATTTGGTTCTTAGGTATCTTAGCCGCAACGCTGAACCCAACGTTACCTTGTGTCTCCTGTGAGTGCTTAGCAGCTTTCGCTGGCAAGCTAACACTCAAGCCCAAACCAACTAGTAGCCCCGTCACTACCCACTTCTTCAGCCATTTCTGCATATGAGTAACGACTCCTTTCAATTATATGTAAAGAAGATGCCCATTACCAAGGCAATGGCCATCTTCTCTTTAATTATCTTGTTTATGATTAGTTAGCTGGTGTATCGCTTAAGCTCCAGTTTAAAGTACCATCGTAAGTTTTAGCAGAAGCCGTGTTAGCAACCACGTTTAACGTCAAGTTAGCAGGGTCTAAGGAATCGACCGTTACCCCAGCACCATTGCCTGAAGCTGCGGTTAAAACAACGTTAGAAGTTGTCCCAGTTGCGCTACCACTACCAGCATCGATCGTCGCTGCATTAGAAACAGTCCCGTTGCCAGCACTACTACCAGAAGCGGTAACTTCACCAGTTGGTAAAGTAATCGTTGCACCCTTCAAGCCAGCGATATTACCCGTACTAGTCACACTTAAAGACCAGCCGGCGTTAGTCCCACGACCATCGGCAACTTCAAGAATGACGTTTTTACCAGTATTGGCACCATCATTACCTAATTTGAAGGTCCCGTTAGTAGTTGCACTGTCCTTACCAACCTTACCCTTAGCATCAGTTGCGCCATCAACCGCACCGTTAGCGTTGTACTTGTGCGCATTGATCAGATCAATTTCATGAGTCCCAAAGTCAATTGTGGTTGGAGCATAGGCTAAAGCTAGCCCAGCGCCTGGCTTACCACCATTATTACCATTGTCAGTTGGATCTGGATCCAAAGTTTTATTTGGATCAGTTGGGTCAACGGGTTTAGTTGTATCAGTGTTGGCCGTAAATGTAACCCCAGTCGTGGTAGAACCTGCATCGGTGGTTGCTGCATTAGCAACAACTGGTGCAACGGCTCCTAATAATAAAGCACTCGTCATTAATAAACTACTTACCATTTTTTTCATAATTGAAGGACATCCCCTTGTTCGTCTTAATCTGTATTTATAATTTAACACATTAATCTTTAATGGCAACCGTTTATTACCAAGGGATACTAATCATCCCTGGATAAAGGTGCACCACGTCAATCATTTTAGCAATAAAAATATTTTTCTGTGAATCCAAAAAAAATCATATTTTAAACATAACTCCATATTATGCATTCGCCTATTTAATTCATTGCTAATAAAAATGACAACCGCTTTCTTTGATATATCGGCATTCTTAGCTATTGTTAATCTACGGTAAACAGTTTATCAGTTGATGAATAAACTGATGTGAATCGTATAATTTTTCACCATTGTTTTTAGTTTCAAGCAGTACTGATAATTTTTTGAATATAGTCTCAATCATACAAATCTAATGCATCAAAGCTCGTTTTTTATGACAAATCTTATATTTCCATTCATTTGTTAAAAATAAGCTTTTGTTCATCACTGCATTACGTTGGGTACCTTTATTACATTTGCTTATAATCACATATTTTTATCTAAATACTCGAGTCGGTTTTTCACAGCCTACTCGAGCGGCTAAATAAAAATTATTGTTTATTAGAATCAGTAATAGAATATCCGACCGTATCCCCAAACGATTAAAAGTGGTCCGCTTCTTTGTATGACTAAATCTGCAGCTAATTCCCTATTATCAAAGGAATTATCGCTTTAAATTCTTAACGGTCTATTTTTTAGGTACATCTAAAAAAATATTTCATTTGTCATAATTCTATGCTACATTATTATAGGCTTAAGAGTTAAAGAAAGGTGGAATTTGAATTGAATTCTAACAAAAATGGGGAAACGACGAAACACAAGCATAAGCTAATCGAATACGCGAATGGTCCGTCGTTGGAAGAAATTAATGGTACCGTCGAAGTTCCTAAGGGACAGGGTTTCATGAAAACATTGTTTGCTTATTCCGGTCCGGGTGCGTTAGTTGCCGTGGGGTATATGGATCCGGGGAACTGGTCAACTTCAATCACTGGTGGGCAAAACTTCCAGTACATGTTGATGTCTGTTATCTTAATGTCAAGTTTGATCGCAATGTTGCTTCAATACATGGCGGCTAAACTTGGCATCGTGAGTCAGATGGATTTGGCCCAAGCCATTCGTGCCCGCACAAGTAAGGGGCTGGGCGTTGTTTTATGGATTTTAACCGAGTTAGCCATCATGGCAACTGATATCGCCGAAGTTATCGGGGCGGCAATTGCGCTGTACTTGCTATTCCACATTCCGTTAGTCATCGCGGTATTCATTACCGTCTTTGACGTCTTAGTACTGCTTTTACTAACGAAGATTGGTTTTCGGAAAATCGAAGCCATCGTGGTTTGCTTGATTCTAGTGATTCTCTTTGTCTTTGTCTACCAAGTTGCCCTCTCGAATCCTGACTGGGGCGGTGTCGTTCGTGGATTAGTTCCAAGTGCCGCAACTTTTTCGACGGATCATCCCGTGGGGGGAATGACCGCCCTATCTGGTTCACTTGGAATTATTGGTGCGACGGTCATGCCGCATAACTTGTACTTACATTCCGCAATTTCGCAAACACGTAAAATTGACCACGATGATGATGAAGACGTTGCCCGCACGGTGAAATTCACCGCTTGGGATTCTAACATCCAATTAACGTTTGCCTTCTTTGTTAACGCGCTACTGCTCATTATGGGTGTGGCTGTTTTCAAGACTGGTGCCGTTAAAGATCCGTCATTTTTCGGTTTGTTCCAAGCTTTATCCGACGCTTCAACCTTGAGCAACCCGCTTTTAATCGAAGTCGCTAAGTCAGGAATCTTATCCGTCCTGTTTGCCGTTGCATTACTTGCTTCGGGTCAAAACTCAACCATTACTGGAACCTTAACGGGACAAGTGATCATGGAAGGCTTCATTCACATGCGCACACCACTATGGGTTCGCCGTTTGATTACGCGCTTAATTTCCGTCGTTCCCGTACTCATCTGTGTCCTATTCACCAGTGGAAAAACGGCGGTTCAAGAACATACCGCCCTGAATAATCTGATGAATAACTCCCAAGTCTTCTTGGCCTTTGCCCTCCCATTCTCAATGTTGCCATTGCTAATGATGACGAACAGCGAAGTGGAAATGGGAAAACGGTTCAAGAACAGCCTTTGGGTCAGCATTCTCGGTTGGGTGTCCGTCATTGGGTTGACGTATTTGAACATGATTGGGTTACCCGATCAAATCCAGGCCTTCTTTGGTGATAATCCCACGGCCGGACAAGTTCAACTTGCAAACATCATTGCCTACATCCTAATTGCCGGGGTGCTCTCACTATTAGCATGGACCACTTACGACCTTTACCGGGGTAACAAGCGCTACGCCGCAAAGGTTCAGGCTCATTTAGAAGCAGCAGAAGACTAAGCCGTAATTTAATACAACTCATTCCTTCTATATAGTAAGGTATTGCGCTTTGCTTTAAAAATCAGATGACAAAAAAGGATCCGAGACAATCGTCTCGGATCCTTTTTGCGATGCAAGTTGTGTTAGTTAAGCCTTTAAGAGTTTTTCAACTTCGCTCTTAAGCTTAGCATCATCCATACTCATATAAGGCGCGACTTCATCAGCGGTCTTGTCAGTATCATGGCTGTCATCGTCCATAAAGTGATTCCAAATCGCATCGCGAACTGGTAACTTGGAGTCACTCCAATCAAAGACATCAGACATCTTTTCGTCCAATAAACTGTTCATTTCCACATTCTCAGCCATACTAAAACAACTTCCTTTCTAACTTTTTGGTACACCTCTAGTATAAGGCAAATTTGAAAAAGTGACTGAAATTGGTCTGGATTTTTTCAGATTGTTAAGTCACCAGCTAGCTAGGTTGATAAATTTCCCGTAACGCAGCAATGTCTCCATCAGATAAGACGCTCTTTCCCTGGCTGACCGGGTACATGACGGACTGGGTGGATGTACTGTGGTCTAGCCCCAGAGCGTGGCCCAATTCGTGCACGGCAACCGCCTTACTGAAGGCGGCACTGTAGTCCCCGTTCAAGCTGGCAGAGGCGTTATTCCAATACTTAATGCCACGAATGCTGACTTGCTTGGTAATCTGGGGACCGCCGTGGCCTAATTCAATCGTCGTATCACCGGTCGGCATCTTTTTGAAATAGACCGAGAACGTAATCGAATTTTGATGGTTCTGGGCAGTCCCTTCAACCAAGTGCACGAGTCCCGTTTGGTTATAGGTGGCAACGGCTTCTTCGAATACTTCCCGGCCAGTGGCGGATAGTTTCTGGTTAAAATGGTAATAATAAGTTTTAGACAACGTGGTTTTTTGAACGATTGATTCAATCGGCGTCGCATTCGCCGACTGCTTCTTCGTGTTAGACTGCGCTTTTACCTTGGTCTTCTGTTTAGCGCTAGTCGTTTCCGAAGATGACGTTTCCGCCGCCGTTCCATCGGCCATTAAATGACTAGACAAATTTCCAGACAAGGCCGCCACTAAGTTGTTGCGTACCTGCCCGACAATTGTCGCTGCCTGGGGAACGAGGGTCGCCCGGTTGTTATAGCCCCAACCAACGGCCAAGATGATGACCAGCGTCCAAAATAGATTTTTAATGACTTTCAAGTTAGTGACCCCTTTAAGCGTGATTCAGCGATTATCACATAAGTTCCATAATATCGGTTTAGATTATCCCCCATTTTACAACCCCTGAACACTGAAAGGTTCCCCAAGCGAATAATCCTAATAAAACTTTATACAGCTACAGATTGGAAATTGAATTTTATAGGCGAGCCTCTAGATAGAAGCTAATCTTGCTACCATGTACTGTTACATCATTGCACAGACTGATAAAAACTAGTTACTCATGAACTTGATTAGGCTAGTTCTAAGTATCGGAATTAGTCACGACCAATGTTATCAGTGAACCTTAGACTATTCCATGAATCTAACTGATTTCCGTAAATCAACAACTATCGTCAAAGTTAAGTTTAGCGAAGTCGGGCAGAATCGAGGTCGCAGACCGCACTATGGCTGCGACCGTCCCCCACGGCACACCGGTTCTGCCCGACGGAGCGGCACATTTAAAAAGGTCTTCTAGTTTAAAAGTCCGCAAAAAAACGGCAATCACGGTCAAATAACTGACCGTAATTGCCGTTGAAGGATTTTACTTACGAAAGACAAATAGTTTTGATAAGAAAAAGTTTCCAATAATCGCACAAAGTTGCCCAATAAGTTTGGCAACTGGTGCCGAAGTGCCAACTAGTGAAATTGTAATCCACAATACTAGGGCTTCAATCAAGTAGGTCGCAATCCGCGTCCCGTAAAACTTACCCATTTCACGAAATGGATGGGCAGAGTGGTGCTTAAAAACAAGCAAGCGGTCCACCCAGAAAGCCACCTGAACACTAATGATCCACGCCGTTGCGTTAGCAACTTGATATTCAACCTTAAACACTTGGTCCATCAAATAAAAAGTCGCAAAGTTAACCGCAACACTGATGAGTCCCCAGAGGACGTAACGAACCGCCTGATTTCTGGTCTGTTTCTTCGGCGAGGCCAGCTCAGTATCCAAATCAGCAATGGATTCCAGCATTTCCTCCGCCGTCATTTCCGTATCAGGGGTCAATTCGTTAGTTGTTTTTGGTTTAGTCATCGTCCGCACACCTTTCAATCCTGCTATAGGGTATTGGCCTTTTATTATACCTAATTCAAATTGGCATTGACCAACATTCCAACTCTCATTAATAAGTTTAGCACAACGTTCCCTATGACACTCAATCTCTGTGAAAAAGATGGCATGATTCAAAAACTAAATTGCGATTACTTGAGCAGACGCCACTTGTTGCGACCGGGCGACGCGTCGCTTTAAGAGCCCCAATTCAACCGTTTGACTGCCGGCACTAATCACCATTCGACTGGCTGCCGAATCAGCAATCGTGACGGACAATCCCCGCCGGTTAACACTCAGCTTTCCGGTAAGTTCGGTCTCACCGACCGTCAGCTGGCAATCGTACGTACCCTGCGGTGGGAGTTGTTGTAGCCGACTAGCAAGTCGGAACTGAAGTGGGCCGTCCTGACGTGATTGAACTAGCTGCCCCGCCAACGCGTATCGGTGACCCAGTAATTCATTGGCTTGTTCGATATGACCAAACTTGATTAGCCGCCGAATCTGAGTCGACCCAATCTTTTGTTGATCTTGAGCCAGCTCCGATACGACAACCACGTCAAACGCATCGTGATTGTAGCGTGGCATGTCCGCAACCGTTGCCTGACCGCCACGACCAAACGTATAGTCAAAGCCACCGACGACAACGTCCGCATTAAGCGCCATCAAATAATCACGCACAAATTTTTCCGGTGCGATGCCCGCAAAGTCGCGGTCAAAATCAACTACATAGGTCGTATCGACTTGATTTTGTGATAATAAAGCCAATTTCTGACTAATGGTGTTCAAGTACCGAAAATCCGTTTGCCGACTGGTATTGAAAACCCGTGAAACGTGCCGGTTAAACGTCATAACGGCAAGTGGTAAGTGCCGCTCGTGCGCTAATTGACGTGCCCGCGCAATCACGTGCTGGTGGCCCTGATGGACCCCGTCAAAAAATCCGAGGGCGATCACCTGTCGCGCCGGTTTGGACATCATTGCTAATTTATGTGGGTTTAACCGAACTACTTTCACGATAATTTCCTCCCAATCTCTGACGAACAAAGACGTCCGAGCATACGCCGCGGACGTCTTTGTTCGGTACTCTAATTAAGCTTAAGCTTATTTGCTAGCTTGCTTCAAGAAGTAGCCAAATGGTTTCAAATCTTGTGCTTGATACTTTTTAACGAATTCATCAATCTTAGTTTGATCTTGCCATGATGAGTCAAGGAACATGTGCTCAGTCGTGAATGGCATCTCGTGAGTTAACTTAACGTCAATCAAAACAGGCTTGTCAGTGTTCTTAGCAGCATCCATAGCTTCTTGGAATTCAGCCTTAGTCCGAGCGGTAAAGGCTTCTGCGCCCATCCCTTTGGCAGCGGTTGCCCAATCAGTAGCTGGTAAATCAACACCTGACAATGGTTGTTTGCTATCGTCAGTTTGTTCTGCTTCAATAAAGCCTAATGTTTCATTGGAGAATACCACGTTGACAATGTGTAACCCGTATTTAACTTGGGTCAGGATTTCTTCCATTAACATTGCGAAACCACCATCACCACTCAAGCTGTAAACATCGCGGTCTGGGTAAACAACCTTGGCAGCAATTGCAGCTGGTAAGCCGAAGCCCATCGTTGCGTACTTCCCAGAGGTAACCCACTTTTGATCACCATGAATATCAACTAAGCGTTCGAAGTTAATGTTGACGTTACCAACATCCACACCGAAGACGGCACGGTCACTAGCAGTCTTGTTTAAAACATCGAAGATTGGTTCTGGACGAACTGGCATTTGATCACTGTCTTTGAAGCTATCTTGCCATTCAACCCAGTTCTTCTTGTCGGCGATAGAAGCGTCGTAGAAGGCAACGTCTGATTTAGCTTCACCAGCATCGATCATTGCCCGTAACGCTTTCTTAGAATCAGCTAACATAGGTAAATCAACGTGATGACGTTTGCCTAACTTAGCACTTTCAATATCAATTTGAATAATTTTAGCTTTGCGATTGAAGAGGAAGATACTGAATGGTACATCGTTACCAACCCAAACGATCAAGTCAGTGGCGAAACCAATTTCAGCCCCAGGCTTAGGTGCAACCCGACCGGTTGAGCCTAAGTATGCTGGGTAATCTTCGTCAAGAATACCTTTAGCCAATACTGATGAAACTAATGGCATCTTGAATTTTTCAGAAGCTTCCTTCAATTCATCGGCAGCGTCCTTAGCACCAATCCCGAAGTAGATCATTGGGGACTTAGCGTCCTTGATCATTTTAACGGCTTGGTCGACACTTTCCTTAGCTGGTTCTGGATAAACTGGTTCAACGTGCGTGTTAGCAGCTGAAACATAAGTGTCATCAATTTCTGCCCAGCCGAAGTCCTTAGGAATGGTAAGAACGGCAACGCCCTTCTTTTCGTAGGCTTCTTGGATGGCTTCGTCGACTAATTTTGGTAAACTTTCAGCCGTCATTGCGGTCCGGTTCCAGACAGCAACGTCGTCGAAGATTGGTTCTTCGTTCATTGCTTGGAAGAAGTCAATGTTCATCCGGCTAGTTGGAACTTGTGCCACAATTGCGAGCACTGGTGTCCGGTCAACCTTGGCATCGTACAATCCATTTAATAAATGAACCGCGCCAGGGCCAGCAGAACCGAAGCAAACCCCAATTTGACCAGTTAGCTTTGAATCAGCAGCAGCCGCAATGGCACCTGCTTCTTCGTGACGAACTTGGATAAACTTGAAATGATCCTTTTGGTTATAAAGTGCATTCATAGTTGAATCAAATGAACCACCCGGATAACCATAGATATGATCTACTCCCCAAGATTGAATAACGTTCAGTACGGCATCTGAGCCACTAATTTTGTCAGCCATAATATAATCTCTCCCATCCAGTTTTCGCTCCGCATCGATTGGGATGTAAAGTTGTTAATTTGCTAGTTTGTTGTTGTAATCGCTTACAACGTTATAATAGAGCCCACCCGTTGGTATAAGCAAATCTTTTATTCAGGCAAACATTTTCTTATCGAAACCGCTGTCACTACGATTAGGCGCTGTTACACTTTTAACAAGTAAAATTTGCCCCAAAAGATTCCTAAAAGAATTTTAAATATTCTAATATTAAATCAAAAAGAAAGAATTCAGCGTAAACTGGATTCTTTCTTTCAGAAAGCGATAAATATTGATTAGTCTATTGATAAACATTTTCTATCTATACTTTTATCTTTAATAAAATTTGTAGAAGACTTGCTTCGTTTGAACTCAACTTTGCGTTTTTTCGATACGCCACAGAGATATGAAAAGCTTCCCGCAACGGATCATCGATTTTCAATCCGACTAACCCTTCGCCTGGCAAAATGGCGTCCTTGACGAGGAACCCTAACCCCAAATTAGTGCGGACAATGCTCTTCATCCAGGTAATGTCAGAAGTTCGGTAGATCACTTCCGGTTTGACGCCGGCAGCTTGGCAATAATCACGAAAGGCTTGGGGATGGATGAAACTGTCGTCCATCCCAATAAACTTTTGCTGATCAAGCTCTTGAAAACTAATCTTTCCCCGTTTTGCAAACGGGCTATTCTCACTAACAATTACTTCAAACGGCCGGTCGCCCAGCGCGGTGGTCTGAACTTCCCGTAGATGTAGCGGGTGCGCCGAGGCAATCAGCGCAATGTCTAGTTTTCCTTTTGCAAGGTCACTGAGGACCTGTGCGGAGCCCTCTTCTACGACTTTCAGTTGCTTCAGCCAGCCCCACGCTAACAGGTGCTTGGCTACTTGGGGGAAGAAGAGCGCCCCGAGGATTGGGGGCAAGCCAAAGCGAATTTTCGGTTGTTTGGCGGCTTCAATTTCACGGTGGGTCAATTCAAGGCTGTCACTCATCACTTGCGAATTGCGGTACAACAGTTGTCCATATTCAGTAATCAGCATCTGTTGATGCGCGTGGTCTTGTTGCACGAGCTGAGCATCGAACTCTTTTTCTAATCGTTTCACGGCTTGGGTAACCGCTGGCTGTGAAACGGCGAACTTTTCGGCGACATAAGTATAATTTTTATACTTCACAACGGCCCGAAAAAGCGCTAAATCACGAGTATTCACGGTGAATCAGTTCCTTTCTTACACGTTCGTGCATTCCTTCACGCCCTCTACAACCTGGTGGGCGATTATAAACATTACTACTATCATATAGCTAAACCTGGTTTCAGGCTAACGGATTGGTTAGCCCTAGCAGAATATATTCTCAGTGTCAGGCGACTATTTTTTCACGTCATCTTCCCCAAAAATAAAGAGACTGTTTTATTATCACAGTCTCTTCATTACTTTTATGAGTTTAATAACTAAAGGTTGAACTATCGGGAGGTCGTCGCTGATAGCATCGGTCGTGACGGTGGCGTTTAGGTGGTGATTTTTCCACCTTTACACCACGGACGGTCCGGGACACTTGTGTTTTTTACAAGGGTTCCGGGCGAGGGGCAAGACGCTCTTCAGGCTTGACCCGGTCCCACGACCGCATGTTATCAGCGACAGCCGGACTAAATTTTACCTTTAGACCCTAACTTAATTCTGCTAAAAAACAATCGTAATAGATTTCGGTCATCATTTGCCAATCGCTGTATTGAATCCACTCGTCACCCTTATGGGCAATCCCTTTTTGACCTGGAAAGGACGGGCCAAACGCAACGGTGTTAGGCATCCCACGGGCGTACGTGACGCCCGTCGTGGTTACGGGCGTGCCGTCCAGGCCGGTATCCTGTTGATAAATCGCTGAAAACCGTTTAATGAACGGTTGGTTTTGATCTTTAACGGTCGATGGAAAACGGCGTTTAATGACCAATTCAGCGTCACTCGGCAAAACGGAACGCAACTGATCCAGCAATTGATCTTCACTGATTGAAATCGGGTAACGCATCGAAAAGTTAGCTGTAAGAGCCACGTCACTTTTGGCAACGGCGTACAGTGATAGCTGTAATTTGCCCGAGGCAGCGTCTTCAAAATCAATTCCAAGATTATGCCCATCGTATTGATGGCCAATCTTAGTCGCCAGCCAGTCGAAGAACTGACCCGTTTGACCACTCAGTTTTGCCAGGAATGACGCGGCTTGCGGGACAACGTTGTCCGCTAAATCAGGGGCGTTACTTGGGGCTTTCTTACCATTAAACTGTTGAACCGTCCCATCTGCCAAGATCACAGTGGCTGCGGCTGGTAAATAGCTGCGGTCAAACGGCCCACTGATTGATGTGATTTGGTCCAACGACCCATCGTTAGGCTTCAACTTCAGCGTCACGTCCAGTAAGCCCCGTTCGCCATAAACGATGGGAAACTTGCAGTCCGGTGTAATCCCAACAACTGGTGCGGGTTGTTCTGCTAAATAGTGAGGCAGATCCCGACTGCCACCCTCTTCGTCACTGCCGAACATGATGCGGATCCGCTTTTTGAGGGTCGTCCCACGCAATTTGATCAAATACAGTGCAATTAACGTTGAAAGTAGTGGGCCCTTGTTGTCCAAAATCCCCCGGCCATACATCATATTCCCAACCTGGGTCAGTTGATATGGTGGGTAGTGCCAGTCGTTTTCAACGTCAACCACGTCCACGTGGCCTAACACACCAAAGTATTCTGGCGCATCAGCGGGCCCCGCTTCAGCCCAGCCGACACAATTGCCAGCTAAGCCCGTTCGGAAACCCATTTTCTTAGCTAAATCTATCATGTACGCAACGGCACGTTGCGGACCGATACCAAACGGCGCTTCAAAAGTCGCGTGACTGTTGACACTCGGAATCCGTAGTAAGCCGTTTAAATCCGCTAAAAAGTCGTCCGCGTGGCTATTAAATAATTGTTCAAATTCTGGTCTAAGCGCTTGCATATTCATGCCCCTTAAATGTTACTGAAATCAATATCAACATCATCTAATTCGGCGGCTTTTTCGTCGCGTAAATATTGATTATCTAAAGTTTTAATGAATGGGTAGTAAATAAAGAGGTCCAGCACCATTTCAAACAGCTGCAATGCCGAACCGAGCCAGCTACCGGTCGACAACCATCCAGATATCAGTGGCGGTGTGGTCCAGGTCAGCATGACCCCATTCGTCAGTGGAACCCATCCTAACGAGAAGACGATCCCAGAAATAATCGTGTTAACAACGGGCGCAATAATGAATGGAATCGCAATGATTGGGTTCAAAACAACTGGTAACCCAAAGATCACAGGTTCGTTGATGCCAAAGATTCCTGGAACAATGGCTAACTTAGCAAGTTCCCGGACCCGTTTGGAACGACAAATCGTTAGCATAATAATCAGTAAGGATAAGGTACTCCCACCCCCACCGTACGTGGTGAACATATCAATAAATTGCTGGTTGTAAATATGAGGGATTTTATCCCCGGCTTGCCAAGCTTTCAAGTTATCTTGTGACAAGACGAAGAAGATTGGTGACCAAACACTGTTGGTGATGGTAGGACCGTTGATCCCGAAACACCAGAGTAATGAGGCTAAGAAGTTATACAAGGTTGCTGAACCTAAGGAGTTCCCTACGTGGGTCAGCGGTGCTTGTAAAACAGCGTAAATAAAGTTATAAGCGGTATTAAAGTCGGTTAAGCTGAATAGTACCCGGACAAGGAAAAAGGCTAGCACAACTAACGCACTAGGAATTAAGGCGTCAAAAGATTCACTAACAGCAGGCGGTACCCCGTCAGGCATTTTAATCGTCCAGTTACGTTTAACCGCAAATTTGAAAATTTCAACACTAAGAATGGCCGTAATGATCCCTAAGAAGACGCCGTTGGGGCCAAGAAAGACCGTTTCAACAGCACTATATGATTTTTTACCAACTTCAAGCGTCGTCGGGGTCAAAATTAAGAATGAAATAATAGCAACGGCTGCGGAGTTAACGGCGTGCAGCCCGCGATTTTTACCATAGGCGTAAGCAATCCCAAAACAAGATAATAATCCAGTGAAGTTAAAAACTGAGTTAGAAACGGCACTAAACCATTCGGTCCAATGCTGCCCTAAAATCCCCGTCCAGAAGTCTGCCCAACCAGGAATCGGGAAGTTTCCGAACAATAGAAACATTGACGTCACAATGATCAGTGGCATGATGACTAGAAAACCATCACGTAGCGAGCGGAGTACAACGTTATTACCAATTTTGGTCGCAACCGGCATTAACACTTGTTCAAACTTTCTTTGCATAGTGCTTGCCTCCTCATTCTATTAATAACAATATTTACTAATATAGTCCGTAACATCTTCCTTATTTGCCTTTTTCGCACACAGGGTCAGGCCGTGTTCAATGGCGTCGGATAAGCCCGTCCCACCCTTTTTCGGCATCTTAACGATATCCAATTGACGCTGATACTCAGCCAGTAGGTCCGCGTTCTTTTCCCGCGCAACCATGGCAACTACTGGTACGTCGGAGCCACTTTGAACGGCCAAACCGACTTCACAGGCCATCTGCGCAAATTCTGGGTAATCATAAGTGGGCCCTACGAGTAAAACATCGGGTGCCATCTGTTGGCACATCCGCATGACTTTTCCCTGCACAAGTTCACGGTTATCCGCATAGTAGCCCGTGCCACAGTAAAAGGTCGCCATTACATCGCCCTTTTGTTTTTTGAGATCCTTGGCTAAAGTATCTGCGGCCCCCATGGCGAGTTTTTTCCCGCCTAACTCGGTGTCCGCTTTTTCCTTGCCTCCTAGTCCAGCTTGAATCTGGTCTAACAAAACAATGACTTTCATACGATTTAACCTACTTTCTAATGGTGTCGGTACAAGATATTATGGAAGGTATATTTATCAGAACGGTAATACGAATCGTCATACAAAATGGGATAACCATCCACTGAGAAGGTCACGGCGTGGGACAAAAATCCAGCAGCTCCCGTGGGTACCGTTAGCAGGTTGGCAATCCGTGCATCCATTAAAATGGCTTCCAGCTCTTGGCTAGCGTATCCAATCGTCAGCGTTTCCTCCAACTGCGCGTACAGTGATCCGCTTGCCTCACTGATTGTCAGGTCTGGCAACGTCGCAATTCGTACGTACAGTTGTTCCACCGTCATGGGTTGCTGATCAATCAACCGTAACCGTTCGATCCGCCATAACGGTTCGTCGCCAGCGACTTGTAGCGCCGTTTGAACTTGTTCGGGAACAACCGTTAATTTAGTCAGCCGTAAGACCCGCGTTTCCGGGTGCAAATGCATCTTTAAGGCCACTTCCGTAAATCCAGACAAACCGTCGGCCCCACTTGAAATCTTTTCAGGCATCATGGGCGCTAACACGTAAGTCCCGCGATTGCGGTCTTTGACTACCACGTGTTGCCGTTGTAAGACGTCGATTGCTTTGCGCATCGTTAACCGACTCGTGCCGTACTTTTTGGCCAAGTCACTTTCAGCAGGTAATTTCTGATGATCCGCATAGTTTCCTTTTCGAATTGCGACGGCTAACTGCTCCGCCACCTGTTCGTATAAATATTTTTTCACCCATTCCACGTCCCTTAACTAATCAATTGGTGCCTTAATCCGCTTAGCATAAGCGTCCATCCAAGCTTGCGTAATCGGTTCGATGGTTGTCGTCCCGTTTTCGCCTGGATTAGCCATCATCACTTTGGTCGGATGATCTTCATCACCAACGGCAAATGTGAATTCAACGTTCGTTGCAACGCCCCACTCACCAGCCTTATTCAGCGCAATCAATGAGAATTCCCCCGCTTTGCCATAGCGTTTCTTCAACTTTTCAACAAACGGATAAACGGCTTGGTCACACGCGGCTTGTGGGGATAATCCGGTTCCCATTAAGCGCACGATTTCGTAACATAAGCAGCCCTTCATAATGTCTTCACCAAGTCCGGTCGCCGCTGCGCCACCGATCTCACTGTCACAGTAATACCCGTCGCCGACTAAAGCGGAATCGCCAGTCCGTCCTGGTTTCTTCATAAATAAACCAGAAGTTGACGTCCCAACACTCATTGTGCCTTGTTGATCCAGGCTGACCATGCCAACCGTGTCATGGCCGTCATACGGGCTCAATCCCTTGGTTTCGATTTCACGTTTGCGTTTCGCCCAAATCTTTTGCGCCCGTTCGGTTAACATGCTTTTACGTTCAAACCCATTTAACGCGGCGTACTCCGATGCTCCGGTTCCAACTAAAAAACTATTAAAGTGGTCATGACTTAACTTTCTGGCAACACTGACCGGATTCTTCACATCACTAATACCAGCTACGGCACCGACTGCGAAAGTATCTCCATCCATGAAAGCAGCGTCCATTTCAACTAGACCATTCGCATTTGGCAAGCCACCGTAGCCCACAGATTTAAAATATGGGTAGTCTTCAACGGTCGTAATTGCCATTTCCACGGCATCACCACTGGATCGCCCTTTTTTCATTGCTTCAAGGCCTTGTTCTAGGCCTTCATAAGCCATTCGCCAAGTTCCAATCATTGCAATTGCCATTACTTATCACTCCTTTTGATTTTTAACGTTGTAATCGTTTTCACCAACCATTTTAAGCGATATTGTATATACAATCAAGAACATTTTAAACAAATAAAAAAGTATTGTATAAAAAAATAAATAAAAAAAGATGTTTACCATTATATTAAGGGCTTAATTAATTTAACAGCCCACTTATTGATCATATCGTTGATTAACTTACAAACAAGCGCCATCGTTTACTATTTTGCGTCTGATTTTTTCATCTATACCAATTGTGAAAATTCAACAAAAAGATAGTTGATTCACCGCTTTAAAGCTCACCTTTTCACCCCAATAACGGGCCTAGATTTGTGACCACTAAATTCGGGCCCAAGCTATGGCTATTTTGTTAATGGCTAAATTTAGATTTTGTAGGTCTACCTAAAAAAGTATTTCAGTTTTGTATTTTTTATTGTACAATAACAATTGTTCAAATGTTTTGAAATAGAGAAAGGTGGAATTGCACTTGAGTGAAAAAGAAACTATCCCAACCCGCAAGCATAAACTGATTGAATATGCGAACGGCCCATCCCTAGAAGAAATTAACGGTTCGATTGAAGTCCCTAAGAACCTTAATTTCTGGAAAACATTGTTTGCCTATTCAGGCCCTGGCGCCTTAGTTGCCGTTGGTTACATGGACCCCGGTAACTGGTCAACTTCCATTACTGGTGGGCAAAACTATCAGTACATGTTAATGTCTGTCATCTTGATATCAAGTTTGATTGCGATGTTACTTCAATACATGGCAGCTAAACTTGGTATCGTGAGTCAGATGGATTTGGCCCAAGCCATTCGTGCCCGGACGAGTAAGTCCCTCGGAATTGTTTTGTGGATTTTAACTGAATTTGCCATCATGGCAACCGATATTGCGGAAGTTATCGGAGCTGCCATTGCGTTATATCTATTATTCGGAATTCCTTTGGTAATTTCAGTTTTCATTACCGTTTTTGATGTTTTGCTCTTATTACTATTAACTAAAATTGGTTTCCGGAAAATTGAAGCTATCGTTGTTTGTTTAATCTTAGTTATCCTATTTGTCTTTGTTTATCAAGTTGCTTTATCTAACCCTGATTGGGGTGGTGTGATTAAAGGCCTCGTGCCAACGGCCGCCACCTTCTCAACGGCCCATTCCGTCAATGGGATGACACCACTGTCCGGTTCACTTGGGATCATTGGGGCAACGGTCATGCCACATAACCTCTACTTACACTCTGCGATTTCGCAAACGCGGAAAATTGATCACAGTGATGAAGCCGACGTGGCGCGGACCGTTAAGTTTGCCAGCTGGGATTCCAACATCCAACTGACAGCGGCTTTCTTCGTTAACGCCCTCCTACTTATCATGGGAGTTGCCGTCTTCAAGAGTGGCGCCGTTAGAGATCCTTCATTCTTCGGGTTATATCACGCACTATCTGACACTTCAATGCTCAGTAACGGGATCTTAATCAACGTTGCAAAATCCGGTGTTCTTTCAGCCCTATTCGCCATCGCCCTATTAGCCTCTGGTCAAAACTCAACCATTACTGGAACTTTGACCGGGCAAGTGATTATGGAAGGTTTCGTCCACATGCGGATGCCACTATGGTTACGGCGATTAGTCACCCGGTTGATTTCCGTGATTCCCGTTTTGATTTGTGTGGCCTTAACCAGTGGCAAGAGTGCCATTGATGAACATACGGCGTTGAATGATTTAATGAATAATTCGCAAGTGTTCCTGGCCTTTGCCTTACCGTTCTCGATGTTACCATTACTAATGATGACCGACAGTGCGGTTGAAATGGGCCATCGCTTTAAAAACAGCCTGTGGTTAAAAATTTGTGGTTGGTTCTCCGTCATTGGTTTAACCGTCTTAAACTTGATTGGTCTACCCGACCAGATTGCCGCCTTCTTCGGTAGCAATCCGACTGCGACACAAACTGATTTAGCTAACGTCATCGCTTGGCTTCTAATTGCGGCGGTTCTCGCCCTCTTAGTTTGGACCATCTATGACTTGCACCGTGGTAACCAACGTTATGCGGCTAAAATGGCCGCCAAAGCAAAGGAGAGCGCTGAATAATGGCTACAAAATTTAAACGCATTCTGGTTGGGGTCGACGACTCAGCCGACGCCCTACTCGCCTTCAACTACGCCATTCACCAAACTAAGCAAGACGATGCTGAATTGATCATCGTTTCTATTTTGGAAAACGATGACATGAACGTCTATCAAGCTTTGAGTAAAGACTACGTCCATGGTGAACGCGATGAACTCGAACAACACCTGGACAAATACCAAAAGCAAGCTCAAGATGCCGGGTTGACTAAGGTTCACACGGTCATCGCTGAAGGTGAACCTGGTGAAACCATCGTTAAAGAAGTGATTCCCCACGTTCAGCCCGACCTTTTAATCATCGGGTCTCTTGCGAAAAAGGGCATTGCAAAGCACTTCGGGAGCCAAGCCGCTTACATGGCTAAATATGCCCCGATTGCCGTATTAGTGATTCGCTAAATTCACGACTAAAAAAAGATCTTGCAATCCGTTTAGATTGTAAGATTTTTTTATTTGATTATAATTATTTTTTAGGGATAGTGAACTTTAATTGAATATAATTCCTAAACATCTTATAATAGCCTTGTGTTAAGGATTGAAAGGAGTGTTCGGATTGACCCCAAACGAGACTTACGATGCATTAGAACGGTGGGAACTTTTACCCACCACTGAATTCACGTGGCGACCATTTACAGATACGGCGGTTTATGTCGAAACAGAGCAACAACGGTTAGTTTATCGGTTAGATTTAGAAAATAGGGCAGTCATTATTTTCAAAGCAGATCCTAGTACTGAACTCTCGGAACACTTTCTACCGCTCAAGACGATCCCGTTGACCGCTGAGCAAATTACCGATTTGAAACACCACAAAAATCCACCAGTCATGCAATAATTACGTTCTATTGATCAAAATACCGATTGCGAGTCATCATCTTAATGACTTGCAATCGGTATTTTAGTTATTCAGTTTTAGTATTCGTACGCCGGTCGTGGCGAATCAACCAGAGCAACCCAATCAATAACACGACGATTACGGCTAATCCCAACGCATTTTTAAAGTGCGCCTTGATGAGTTCATCCCCGCCACAAGCGTAGATCACGGCGGTTGGAATACTTCCAACCAACGTTGCCAGTGCAAGCTTACGTGGCGTCACACCCGTCTTGACCGCCGCCAAACTCACTAATGACGTTGGAATGAACGGAATCGTGTACCCAATAATAATTCCCAGCAGCGGGTGACGCATGTTTTCAATCGCATCAACAATCTTACTAGGTTTAGCGGTTTGTTTTTCAGTCACGCGGTTAAAGACCCGTTGGGCAATCAAGTTGCCTAGCGTAATTCCGATAATGTTGAGGACGGCTCCCAGGCCCTTACCAAAACAGATCCCCGCAATCACGCTAATGGTCGCCACCGGTGCACCGGGAATGATTGAAAAACAAATCAGTAACGGGACCACTAATAAAATATCGACGGCCCGATGACGCCGAACTTGGGCCACAATTGCTGACTGGTCAAAGACTTGCTCACGAAACATGTCCCATGTGCCGTGGTACCGAATTGCTAACAGTACGATCAGCAGCGCCGCCAGTACTGCGGCCACACTGATCAACTGATGTTTTGATAAGCTGACTTTCACCGGCTACGCCTCCGTTGGTTTTGATAATATCCTTATTATCACTAATATTAGACCTGCTGGCAATCAATTACACGGCAAACACCACAAATAACTACTTAGATCGTCCTGGATGGGGCGCGTGTTTAATTTCATGCGCCACGTGGCCCAGCATTGCGTTGACCATTTCTAAGATGTGCGGATCGTCCAGACAATAATAGACGTGTTTGCCCCGCTTACTCCGCGTGACCAACTGATATTGAAATAAAATTGCTAATTGGTGCGACACAATCGGCTGCGCTAACTGAACATGGGCCACAATACTGGAAACGTCGGCCTCATTATTTTCCAAGAAGTATAAGATTTTAATCCGATTCACGTTGCTGAGCACCTTATAAATTTTAACAGCTTCCGCTAAAATCGGTTCACTAACATCCATCTAAACGTCCTCCCTTCCTATATTAATGCCATTAAATGACTGATTAAGCCACTATCCCAAAAGACGTACAGCCCAATTAAGACGTAGCAAACCTTCATCAACCGCTCACCGTGGGCCGTCATGACCCGTTCCACTACTGGAATATCCGCCACTAGTTTGATCAAAAAGACCACGATAATGGTCAAAAACCCGATGAACCCTAAAGTCATTAGAAAGTGGCCCATCGTTTCCCCAACCAAAACTGGTAGAAAGATGGACAGGTTACACCCCGCACAGACTGATAAGTAAGTAATTAGGACACTCAAAACGGGCGAACGACTCGTTTTATCCCCGTCATCATCGTCATCCTTGCGAAAAGCCATCCAAATTGGCAGTAATCCCAGTATTCCCAATAACCATTCTGGCAAGAATAGAGCCAGCGTCTTACCGATAAAGAAGCTCGCCGTTAATAATAGTAGGTTTCCTAGCAGGTACCCGACCAATACTTGCCAGACCCGGTACTTCTTTAGTAAAAAGATCATCATGAAAAAGAAATCCAAGTTAACACTCAAAAATGTTAACGCCAATAAGCCATAATTCAAATTGCATCCCCCCACTCTCTTTAACATATATTAAATGTCGCATATGTAATATGTAAAGGACAAATTAAAATAACCTTTTAATTTTAGACACTAAAAAGCACTCCAGACCATTAATTCATCCGAAGTGCTACTTTACACGCCACTTTAAATACTGAAGGCGCGCCTCCCAAGGCAATCTCATTTTATCCGATAATCCGGACTAAGTTAAGTGATTATCTTCAATCAGTCATCAATGATTTACGGATAAATCCGAATTCATTCACAATACTTGGCTCATTCCCCATTAGTCGCAAAAAAGCCTCCCAAAAATTATTTGGAAGACTCTTTATGGTATTTTACTTTAAAAACAAAGAAACAAGTTTAAACGCGGCGTTTACGGAACCACATCACAACACCACTAGTTGCGGCTAATAATGCTAACCCAGCAATTCCAAGCCATTTCTGAACTTGTTCGCCGGTTTGTGGTAACCAACCAGTTGATGATTGGCTAGTTGTGCTGCTTGAACTAGCTTGATCAGTTGGCATTGTAGTTGCTTCTGCTTGGCTGGTTGTGCTTGATTGGCTGCTAGAACCAGCTTGGATACCAGTACTTGATTGGCTACCGGAGCCAACTTGGGAACTAGTACCTGATTGACCATTAGGACCTGGTTTACCGTCTGCTCCCGGCTTACCATCTGCTCCCGGCTTACCGTCTGAGCCTGGCTTACCATCTGAACCTGGTTTACCGTCTAATCCCGGCTTACCATCTGAACCTGGTTTACCGTCTGAACCTGGTTTGCCGTCTGAACCTGGTTTACCGTCTGAACCTGGTTTGCCGTCTGAACCTGGTTTGCCATCTGAACCTGGCTTACCTTTGTCACCCGTTTGACCTTGCGCACCGGCTGGACCTTTATCACCTGTTTCACCTTGCGCACCGGCTGGACCTTTATCACCTGTTTCACCTTGCGCACCGGTTGAACCTTTGTCGCCTTTGTCACCTTGCGCACCGGTTGAACCTTTGTCGCCTTTGTCACCTTGCGCACCGGTTGAACCTTTGTCGCCTTTGTCACCTTGCGCACCGGTTGAACCTTTGTCGCCTTTGTCACCTTGCGCGCCGGTTGAACCTTTGTCGCCTTTGTCACCTGTGGCACCTGCTGGACCTTTGTCACCGGATCCGCCTGGTTTTACACTGGTTCCTGGTTGTTCTGGCTCTGTCGTAGCATCATGAGTCGCCAAGTCAGCAAGGATTTCCGTACCGTCTTGACTTGCAAGCATGGCTTTTTCAAGACTCACTTTTCCAGCTGAGCGCGTTAGAGATTTAAGGTTAATGGTTGCTAACTTACCAGCTGGTTGCTTGTCGAAGCTGACCATTAACTTCAAGACACCATTTTCAACTTTCTGACGTAAAATCTTTGCGCCACTTGCTACTTCAACAGTATCAAAATCACGACCATTAAGCTTAACTTCCATGTCAACGGCACTTAATGCACGGTTGTCGTTATTATCCGTAATGTCGATGGTTGCTTTATTGCCTTGCTGATGCAAGTTTACCTTTTTAACGTTTCCACGCTTCTTTTTAGCCAATTCAGCTTGTGATAGGAAGGCAGACTCCTCAAAAACATTATTATTATCCATATGCTTTGCTCGTGGTACTTGTAAGGCATCTAAAATTATTGACGAGATATCCGCATTACTACCACCCTTTAAGCGCCGACCGCTGGCCACAGTGTCACCACCAAGTGCGATGAAGATATCGTGATCAGGACCAGTATTAGGACCATGTCCCTTATGAGCACCACCGTGATCGGCATTGGCAATCACTAACGTATCATGAATATGACCAGTCTTTTCAAGTTGGTCCATAACTTTTTTGAACATACCATCATATTGTTCATATTGTTTCCAATAATTATCGTTATACCAACCGTGACCATGCCCCGTATGATCCATGAAGTCACTTTGCATATAAACCAGGGACGTACTATCAAATGCGGAAGTTCCAATGTAGTCAGCAACGTCATCGAATGACTTCAATGAACTAGACTGCTTTGTTTTTACGGAAGCGTCTGGTTCAACGATTGAATTAACGATTGGTGCCCATTCAGCAAAAGCCGCAGCTCCCTGAGTTGGATTATTATCTTGCAAGATTTTGAAAACTGAAGGATATTGCGCTTGTTCCTTGCCAAAGTCTGCAAAATAGTTTTCTCCCATGCTTGTATTGGTCCCTTGATATTCCGTTGGTAACGTTCCCCATGGGCGACCATGTAACATGGAAATATAATTCTGCGCTGAAATTGCTGGTTGCACGGATTTAGCGGTTGTACTCATTGCAAACTTATTATTGAACAAGTCCAATAAATACGGATTTTTCCGCTTAGCTAAAATGTTAGGATCCGTTGTCCACGCAGGGGTGCCCGTTCCTTCCGCATGGTACATCCCTTTAGGATCCCAGGAATTACCACCACCATCAGTCGTTAATACGACCACGTGTTTATAAGGCTTGATTTCTGCATTCTTAATAACTTCGGATTTTTTATCATCGGGCGCCTTAACAAGATCACCAACCCCAATGACACCATCGCCGTTAAAATCCAGATCCTTTTTGGGGTGAATTTTAATCGTTTGTGGGGTTCCTAGTTGCGTCTTACCGTTTTCAGTGATCTGTTCAAAATTGACTTTCGTGGTACCAGCCTTCTTGGCAGTGAAGTTTACATGTGCCAACCGGGTCTTGGAATACTTGATAAAAGCGTCCGTTGTTAAAGCAGCTGTCGATGTAATTCGGAGACGCCCGTCTTCAACTTTCTTAACGGCTGTTTTAGAACCACCCAAAGTTCGTTCAGCATTGTCGAATTGTAACATGGTCGGATCGTATACGACGTCCATTGCCGTTTCGCCCTGCTCGCCCGCTTTAACTTGGCGTGCATGCACTTTTAGCCCGTATGTATGTCCAATTGCAACTGCTTTTGCGCCGGTCATCATCGTTTCAACTGCTTGATTTCCAAGGAATACTTCATGCGTCTCAGCAGAAGCTTCCTTATTCAATGCAGCTACTTGATCAGCAGTCAGTGTGTGGTCGTATAACCGGGCCGATTTAATTTTTCCGGTCATTTTGGATTCTACCTGAGCACCAAAAATATTAGGTTTCGCCGCATCACCACCCAAAACAAACTCATTCGTCCCTTGGGCTAAATGCAGGTTTCCAGGCATCGCCAAAGAATCAACTAACTTACCGTTCAAGTACAAACTAGCCGTCTTATTTTTGTCAATCACACCAACTGCGTGTACCCAATGTCCGGCACGCAAAGGACTATGTGGCTGCTTATACTTACCGTCATTCGCAAAAAACGTAACATCACCATTCAGAATTCCTAATCCTAGGCCACCGGCTTGTTGGCTAGAAAAAATGTCATGTTCGCCACCAGTATTGGCTGCGGGATCGTACTTAAAGTACGCTTCAATTGCCATACCGTTTTTCAGCTTGTCAAACTGTGCGGATGAAAAAGTCGTGTAAAATGCTGAATCTCCATCAAAGTTATGGACTTCACCCGGTAATTCAGGATCCGTAGTCGTCGTGGGGTTACCCTTCTTAGTCCATTTAGTCTGGCCCTTTAAGTCAGTCAATTGGCCATTCTTCAACTGTAAATCAACAAACGCTGAATCAGAGACAGCATTCGTTGTCGTTGGGGTATCCGCTTTTGCCTTAGTCGCAGCGGCAGATTTCACCATCGTTGCAGATGATTCGTTTGAATTTGTTACGGCGGCAACGGCGGGGGTTACCGTCGTTGTCAAAATAGATGAACAGATTAATAAGGTCGTTATAACTCGCGGCTTCATTAAAGGTATCACTCCAAATAGTTTATTATGATTACATTCATAACCATGAAAACAAGCATAAAGAACCAATGTAAATTATTCACAGCGAACCATGTAAAGAAAAGATATAGTTTGTGTCGAGATAACCATACACTAATAATCACAGTCATTAGTTAATGCTGGTACGACACGATTTAGGCAAGCAAAAAGGCGCCCCCTATTCGGTAGTCGCCTTATCCATCGATTATTGTTCGCGTTGATAGCCATTATCTACAAGTTGATTTTTAAACCAAGTTTCAAACATCGTCCCGTACCAGATTGCACCTAAAAGGTTAATAATCAGGCTGACGTTTTCTGAAAACAGGAGTTGCACAACCATATTGACCAATACTAGGGCTAAAAACGGCACGGCCGATTTAATCATAAAGTACGGTGTTCGACACCGGACACTGAATAGCGCATAAAACCAAGTAAATAATAGCGCCCACCAGTTAAATGAGCCGTAAACTTTCTTAGTGATCGTTTCACCATCAACTGTCTTTGTAAAAATCATGTTTTCTTTGACCCGGTTCTTAAAACCGAACCACTCGGACCACCCAAAGTTCACAATCAGCCCCTCCTTATAAAAAACAATTAAAGTCCATTATACGGGCCGGCTTGCTGGTTCGTCAAACTTGAGGCGGATTGTCCTATGGTTAATCATGCTTAAAAAATTCTCGAACTTCCGCCAAATAGCCGTGTTCAGTATTAACGCGCCGTAATAAGTCCTGGTCGTGGGTACTGGTAAAACCGGTCTGGCGTAAGTGCGCATATAAATCGGCGTACGGTAATTGCGCGGCCTTAGCCGCCGCAATTTCAGCATTAATATCGTAAGTCACTTTTCGAAAATCGACGGCCAGTTGTCCCGTATCGGTAACGGTTAGTAACGCGTAGTGTGCGCGTTGGTCCGCCATCAGCTTCTGATACGGACTGTACGGCTGCCCGGTTGCGCCCGGATTGATGATCAGCTGTCCGCTCGAAGACGTCCGCATGAGCTGTTGATGCGTGTGTCCATAGATGGCGACATCATGGTCCTTCGCTAAGTGGTCAAAGTTTTTCTGTGCCTCTGCCGGGTACAAATCGTGTCCCGTCGACCGTTCGGGTTGATTATGAGAAAGCCCAAAATTAAGCCCGTTGACCACCATCGTCGTCGCAATCGGACGGTGCACTAACGCTTGGTAGTCCGCTGATGCCAGACGTTGTACCAAGTACATCGTCAAACGTGCAAAGTAAACGTTCGACTCGTCGCCCCAGTGTCCCTGCCCAGCAACCACGAAGTCGATCCCCTGTTCCCAGTTCCCTTGTAACCAGACTTGTGGCTGAACCGCCTTTAATGCGTCGTACAAGTCCTGCGTTCCTGGACCGGGTAAAAATAAATCCCCTAAGAACCAATAATCAGTCGCTCCCGCACGCTGAGCATCTGCCAGCACCGCCCGTAATGCGGATAGATTCCCGTGAACGTCAGCCAGCACCGCAATTTTTCGTAACATCGTGCCCACTTCCTTTAGTTGATAGTTTTAGTATACCCCGAACCCCCTAAGAAGTTCATTTTTCTAAACGTAAATAAAACTTATTAATTCCGTTACAAAAGGCCAACTAATAGGCGTCAAGATAAGAATAAATTATGATTAGTATTAATGACAACTGAATAGATTGGGGGATTTATCATGTCACACTTACCTGCACGGCTCAGCGCCAACGCACCATTTATTCATTTAGAAACTTGCTTACGGACCATCGTTCAAGATGGTTTTAGTGGCCTTCACACCGTCAAACTCGACTTAATCAGCGAACTCACCCGCCTCTTGGACGCGCGTATTACGATTCTGCTCGACCAACCCCACTTTATCTTAATTATCCACAACCACGATGAAAAATTAGCGGTCTTAGGTACCGTCCAACAGCATAACAATCAAGCTTACGATATTACGTTGGATGGTCACACCGTCAATACCGGGCCGACCCTGATTCAAGCCATCCGCGACTTCATCTAAATGATCCAGTTGGCTGTGACTGGCATCACCACACAACTTTTTTTGTTTAATTAACCTTTGTCACCATTAATTATCCACACCCCGTATGCTAAAATTGAACTTGTATTCAATATCAAGGGAGGTGTGTCTGGTGACAAACAATAAATCCGAAGTTGGGCAACGTATCAAAACGTTGCGGCAAGCCAACCATTTCAGTATGGCCACCCTCGCAGCCATGGTTGGCGTTGCTGGCAAAAGTACCATTAACGACTGGGAAAAAGGACGCACGCACCCCCATGGTGAGCGATTAGTCAAGATTGCCCAAGCACTTGAAACATCGGTTAGTTTTTTACAACACGGAGACTTACACGACTATGTTTTTAACGTCTTAAAAAATGATGGTCTTAATAATCCGGAGTTTAACGTTTTATTATGGGAATACGTCGATTTGACGACGACCAACCCTGGTATTTTATCCGGTGACGTTTTTAATTCTCAGGCACAGGAACCCGAAAGCAGCGTTGTCAGTACCGATATTGATCCCTTTATCGATAACGCAATCAATCAGGTTTTACCAGCGGTTCTAAGGGATTTTTCCGCCATTGCCTATCCAGAACCGTCCGCTGTTATTAACAGTGCCTGTGATCGTTATCGGAAACGAATTCAACTCATTCGGCGCACCTTTACCGGGAAGTATAACCGAATCATTCGGCTACTAGACAACGTTGACTTATACGAAAAGCTTGGTGACGACCCAGCATTAGTGCACTACTTGAACGCGACAACCGATGTTACCGGCGGCTACGACATTGACCGGCATTATCAACAAAAGATGAACGCGTTAATCACCACTTTTCATCAGCAACTCAACGGTATCAACGCAGAATATCAAGCTTCATTAAAAAAACAGCGCCAAACAAAAACGAATTCAACACTCTGAAATGAGGTTGAATTCGTTTTTGCATCTCAGATGACGCGTTTGTGGCGTGCCACCACTGCCCCTACAACGACGTCGGCAATTTTTTTGAATAACATGACACTAAAGAATGCGATCACAACTAATACTGGGAATATCCTCGCTAGCCCCACCCAGAAAACTAACTGGACTTGGCCCATCAGGACTTGCGCTGACGTTGCCATTATTGCCGTAATAAAAATGGTAAAGATAATATCTTCCAACAGAGATAGTTGACGTGCTGTGAATAAGTGCATCACCCAGTGGCTTAATTCGTGTAACGGTAAACAGGTTGTGGAAAACAAAGCAACACACCCTGTGGATAAAATAAGAAAGCGAGTGCTTTCCCAAACTAAGGGCGCGCCTAGTAACAACGGCGTCACGGTACTCATCACTGATGCCATCCCGAAAGACACAATGATGTTGGTGGCCCAAAAGGCACCTGATTTAAACTTTTTCATGCTGAACCCCTCCAAAGTTAGTGTCACAGAGTCGCACCCATCCCCATGGTTGCGCGGCTCCGCGCACAGGTTTAGTTGTCGAATCGATTACAGCCAGAATCACCGATGTAACCGCATTCATTTATAATCAGCTTATCGTAACCAATCTTATTGTCAATCAATATTGTTACCATTTTCACAATCCTTACTGAATTATTATTAATCACATCTGGCGTCACCAAAGAGTGTGGATAAAACTCAAAAAGCCATTCAGAAATCAACTACTTCTGAATGGCTTCCCTATTATTATGGTCGAAACGTGTACCAAAAGGCAATTTGTTCCGCTTAATCCGCAACCAGCGACCATTCCAAACCCAGGAATAATCGCTGGTTTCACGTTAATGCTCACAAACTTACCGCCTTTTGGCCCACTCTGATTTTTTCCGCTTACCTTGCAATCAACTTACCCACTTTTTGGTCGTGGCTCACTTGTCCACTGGTGGATAACCTTAACTTTTTAATCCAATTTGTCGTTTTATCCACAGTCACCCTGACAGTTGCGTCTTCATCGGCTTCTTCGAGGACGTCTTGATCCATGAACGCAATCGGGGTTGCAGGCGTTACCGTATCTCCTTCGTGAACGTACGTCGCCGTTTCGCCCGCTAACGGCTGGCTGCACCGGACGCGTACCAGTACCTTGCCGCTCATTAGCTCAATCACGTTTTGCTCTGGTGCAAGGGTACTTACCGTCCCGGTCACCGGACTATAAATATGATGATTACTTGGTTCAACTGAAAATCCAGTATTTTCCGCTAAATCAGTCAGTTTTCCATCAACTGGCGCGTATAATTTTACTCTTTTACCAAATGAAAATAATCCCATAATAGTGTCCTCCCGTTGATTATGTGACCCGCCGTTACTTCTCTACAAGGTCATCCTACGTTATCAAACGGGTTCCAGGTCAAGCCTTTTTAGAAAAAAGATTATTTCAATCACTAAAAAATCACCCCAAGACGAGCGTCTCAGAATGATTTTTATTTTGCGACAAGCCTAACTATCTAGGGTTAGTTAGCCTGTTTGGCCGCTGCAAAACCTTTTTGAATTTCAGCATCACAGTCAAGGGTCAGTGACATTTGTATTTGTTCCCCAATGTGTAAACCCTTGGGAAAACGGACCGTTCCACCGAAATAGTAACCCTTCGCGTCTGGGCCACCATCGACGGCAACGTGGACTTGACCAGCGTCATCTGTGCCGACAACGTAGGTATGATGATCCTTTTCAAAAGTTTTAACCGTAACAACACTCATTTTTTGACCCTCCCTACTTGATCTTACTTATCGCCAAGCATCTTTTCAGCAGTCTGCAAGACGTTCTCACCGTTCATCATGCCGTAATCGGACATATTGATAATATCCATTGGAATTCCAGCGGCATCCGTCCGTTTCTTAACATCGTTAAACATGTAACGAATCTGTGGGCCGAGCAATAAAACGTCCGGCTTCTTGTCTGATTCCAGCTGGGCTGGGATTTCTGACGCGGACTTTGCAAAGATTTCGTAGTCCACACCGTCAGCCTTAGCGGCAGCTTGCATCTTTGAAACTAAGAGTGACGTTGACATCCCTGCGGAGCATGCCAACATAATAATTTTTTCAGCCATCGTGATAATCTCCTCTAAATTAAATCTTTTCAGCTTCAGCGTTGCCAGCAGCAGCTTCTGCAGCCAACTTAGCTTCTTCTTGTTTGTATAACATGGCATCGTACTTCTTAGCAAATGGGAAGTAGATTGCCGTTGAAATGGCTAACGTGCAGGCTTGCCACAACGCCATCTTCCAACCACCAATGAAGAAACCAGAAATAATTGCTGGTGTCGTCCATGGTGCGGCTACCCCATTTAGCGGTGGCACAATTCCAGTCGCAATCACCGTGTAAGTCGAAATGGCAACGACAACGGGTGTTAAGAAGAATGGAATTGCTAAGAATGGGTTCATAACTAATGGCAACCCGAACAGGAATGGTTCGTTAATATTGAAAATAGCAGGAACTAATTCGATTTTACCTAAGGTCTTAAACTGCTTGGATTTCGCAAAGAACAAGGTGAAGAGCACCAGCCCAATCGTAATCCCTGACCCGGTCAAGTTAATAAAGTTGTTATAGAATTCATTAGTAACAATGTGAGCACCGTTGGCTAAGGTTAAACGACCAGCGTGTGACAACGCTGCGTTTGCCGCCGTATTAGGCATCAAGAATACCCCGGCAATGGTCCCAACGATCAAGCCACCATGGACCCCGAAGAACCAGAAGAATGAAACAGCAAAGCCAATGACAACCGCACCCAAGAGTGAATCTGATAAACCTTGCATTGGTAATTCAAGTAATTCGTAGACCCATTGTAAGAAGTCGGTATTCATGAAGATCTTGAAACCAGCGTAGATGAACATTGAAACAAATAAGATCACACCGGCTGGAATCATAGCTGTAAATTGTTTAGCAACACTGGCTGGGACTTGTTCTGGTAAGGTAATCTTCCAACCTTTACGAATCATTGCAGAGTATGACCAACCAACTAATAACCCAACGATCAAAGCGGCAATCATCCCTTGGCCGCCTAACCAAGTTAAGTTAAAGACGCCGTTAACGGGCGAAGTGACTAACGTTTTAACAGCTGCGGGTAAGTGGTTAACGCTGGCTGCAACGGCCTTAGCCGTCGCACCAGTCGTCCCACTGACCATCGCCGTTTTAACTGGGTTATCAATCTGCATCAATTGGATCAAGAAGAATGATGATAACGCCGTCAAACCAGCTGGCAACGCTTCATATCCTTCGTTGCGAACGTAGACGTAGGCAATCCCAACAACTGCCCAAATTGACAACAATCCGAAACTAGCATTGTAAGCTTGACTAAAGAAGGCGGCCCAACCAGAACTCTGAACAGCGGCCGCTACCGCTGGAATGGGAATGTTCGATAAAATCAGGAAGATCGACCCGATAATGATAAATGGTAAAGAATAAATCATCCCATCTTGCATGGCCTTAACAGCTTTGGTATTCACAAACTTCATTACTGGTGGCATGATTTTGTCATTGACAAACTTGCTGAATCCGCTATTACTACCGCTATTTTCCATTACAATTCATCTCCATTTTTTGCAAGGACCCCTTGTAGCCAGTAGTACGACTTCTTAGGAACCCGCTTTAAATCTTTCAAATCATGATTACTCCGGTTGACATAAACAACCCCGTAACGTTTCTCAATGTCAGCGTGTGAACTTGGAATATCAATCAATCCCCAGCCCAGGTAACCTAAGACTTGAGCACCATCGATCAAGATGGCATCTTTCATTGCTTTGATATGCTCACGGTGATACTTGATTCGTTGATCATCTTCGATCATGTGTTGCCCGTCCCAAGTTTCACGGAGGCCAATCCCATTTTCAATTGGGAAAACGGGAATCTGATACTGGTCATATAACTTCGTGATCAGGTTCCGGAAACCAAGTGGATCAATCGTCCATCCCCATGGACTCGCATCTAAGAAACGGTTTGCCTCAAACGTATAATTGAAATAACGATTTGGTACGGCGTCAGCGGGAACCTTGTCCCCATTAACGACCGCTGACCGATAATAACTAAAGGCTAAAAAATCCGCTTTCATTTTTGCGATGATTGCCATATCACCATGCTGTAAATCATAATCAATCCCGGTTTCTTCAACGTAATGCAACACTTCTGGTGAGTAATGGCCGTAGACATAGGCGTCGTTCAAGTTATTATTCAAGAACTCGTCACTCTTACGGGCCACCATCACATCGACTGGGTTAGCCGTTTCCGGATAGACCGGCGTATAAGCTAACATCCCGCCAATTTGGACATCTTCATAATGGCTGTGAACAAATGCGTCTAAGCGTGCGTGCGCTAAAACGGTGTGGTGAAAAATCCGATACATATCATTAATGCTCTTATCACCATGTTCATAACCTGAAATGTTGAAAACTTCATCGGTAAAGTAAAGGTTATGTTCATTAAAGGTAATCCAGTACTTCACCCGGTCAGCAAAGTGTTCAATCATCTTTTCCCCGAAGCGGACAAACGCATCAACGACGTGGCGTGACATAAACCCATTTTCTTTTTGAGCCAATGCTAACGGCATGTCGAAATGGTACAGGCAGATCATCGGAGTAATCCCCCGTGCTAGCATGGCATCAACTAGCCGGTCGTAAAAAGCAATCCCTGCTTCGTTAAATTCACCATCGCCATCCGGAACGACCCGGGACCAAGAGATTTGAATCCGGTACATATTCATGTTGAGATCCTTCATAATATCCAGATCTTCTTCGTAACGGTGGTACTCATCAATGGCGTCGTGCCAATCAGACGTCTTGTCCGTTGCCGGACGCACATCGTAAACGGACTGACCTTTGCCATCCAGGTTGTAGGCACCTTCAGTTTGCATACTTGAAACTGAGTTGCCCCAGAAAAAACCTTTGGGCATTTGTCGCTTCTCTTTCATATTCACCCGATATTCCTCCTAAGCTTCATTTAGAAAACGTTTTCCTCAAAGAAAATAATAACGGATATCCCGATAAAAAACAACCCTAATTTATATAAAAGTATATGTTTTTAAATTTAATGAGCTTAACTTATTATGATGGCTACAGTTATAAAGTCGTTGACTAATCGCTTCTAAAACGCACCATCATTAGGCTCAACTAACTTCGTTGCACTTAATTTTTTCTTTTTTCTTCTATAGTATGGATTGATCAACGCAAAATTTGTCCATTTCAATAATCGCATCGCCATTATTACCCATTTTTTAGCCGATATAAGTCCAAACTTTTAGTTTAAAACAATAAAATTAGCCAAAAATAATGTTTTTTTCGATAAAAACCCATGATTTTAGCAATAAAACGCAGATAACAAAGTCCCAATTTTCCGTAACAAACTTCATTTAAAGCTTGTCCTAATAATCGCAATCACCCTAGTTATGCGGGCTTTGGTAACGGATTTATCGAATCTTCAAAAGATGTCAAAACCGTTACAAAGATTACAACAACCGCCATTCCTGTAATCTTTGCATTGCGTTCTTAAAATTCGCGATACTTCCAAGTAATACGCCGGGGTTAGACTGGGTTCTGTTGTTAAGCGAGAGCGAAAGAGAGACAACGTATATAAATTTGACACTAATCGACGTTCACAAATTATAGGAGTGTGTATATTTTGAAAAAAATCGTAACTACTATCTTAACTACTTCAGCCGCAGCCGTTAGCTTATTATTTGCCGGTGTCTTAACCGCAAATGCCGACTCAACTTACACGGTTAAATCAGGCGACTCTGTTTGGGCAATCTCCCAAAAATTTAACACTTCAATGAACAAGATCGAATCAACTAATAACATTAAAGGTCATTTCATCTTACCTGGCCAAAAATTAACGATTGGTACGAAGTCAACGGCTAACACTGCCACTGCAGCAACGACGACTACTGCCAACACTACTAGTACCAAAACGACTAGTGATAAGACTTCATCAACCACTAGTACCGCAACGTCTAGCTATACTGGCAGCAACCTGCAAAGCTACGTTTTAGGCCAAATGGAATCACGGACTGGCGTTTCCGCTTCAACTTGGAACACGATCATTACGCGTGAATCTAACTGGCAACCAAACGTCGTTAACAGCACGAGTGGTGCTTACGGCTTGTTCCAAAACATGCACATCTCAGGTGGTTCCGTTGAAGCACAAGTCAACGCAGCCGTTGCACTTTACAATGCACAAGGCATGCAAGCCTGGGCACTTTAAGCTTACGTTTAAGTATTTGAAAAACGTCTGGAAAATTCCAGGCGTTTTTTTGTGTCGAGAGTGGGACAAAAGACGGTTTGCTACCGAGCATAGCCTAGGAATACGAATGATTGTGCATTGTCAATCGTTCGTATTTCGTAGCTCGGTTGCATCAAAGTCTTTTATCACACGTTTCGACTATAAATATTCGGAGATGGAAAAAGAGTTTGGGCTTTGTCCCAATTGTGTCTTCTAAAGTAATCATGACTCAGCGTCGCAATTGCGCGCCTGCGATTGAGCCCATCATCCCCTGTTGAGACGTCATCTTTAACCATTTCCACAGCTGACTAGACAATCCCTCAAAAAACGTCCATAATTGAATTTTAAGCGCTGTCATTTTCAGATTACGTGTAACCTAAAAATTTAATCGATTGAATAAAGGAGTCTCATCATGCAAATCAAAACAATTCAACCAGCCGACTACGACGCTGTTGATAAACTAGTCAAAGATGCTTTTACCCAGACCGAACACGGTTACGACGGTGAAGTCGAATTAATCCACGCCTTGCGCGAAGATCCGGCTTACCAAGCTTACTTAGAAGTCGTTGCTTTTGACCGCCAACAACAGCCCGTTGGCCTTGGCGTACTCAGTCCCATCACCATCAGTGACGGCACCAAGACGACAACCGGCCTGGCACTGGCCCCATTAGCCGTCGCCCCAGCCCATCAAAAAGAAGGCATCGGTCGCCGGTTAATGCAAAAATTGGAACAACGCGCCCGCATCTCTGGTGCAACCTATGTCAGCATTCTTGGCTGGCCAGACTATTACAGTAAGTTCGGGTACCGTCCTGCTAGTCAATTCGACATTCAAGCCGGTTTTGACGTGCCCGACGACGCCTACATGATCAAATCATTGGCGCCAAACGGTCTTGATGGCGTTCACGGTACGGTCCACTATTCTAAGGCGTTTGGCCTGTAGGCTCCCATGAAGAAGCGTTACTGGTTAGGCGGCGGGTTACTCGTTCTCTTACTACTGGCTGGCACCCTGCTAGTTGTGAATCGACAAACCTCACAACCAGCGTCCAAACCGGCCACCGCACCCGTTGCCAAAAAGAAGCCCCAACCATCAGTACCACCGTTAACCCACCGTGCTTGGAAAAAGCAACCCGAATTAAAGTACGCGGGAATTATTTATTACGCCGTCAAGCACTTGAAAATTCAGCGCTGGCAAGAAGTTTCCGACTTTAAGAAGGGTTGGCAGGTGGAAATTTATCCTGGTCATGCTAAAACGAAATACCTCGTTTGGCCAGATCAAAATATCCGTGAGGAAGCCAAACAGTTGGAACCAAACTGGTTTACCCTCAACGCGGACCACACGGTAACTTACGATAGCTTTGGGGTCCACACCTTCGAAGCTGATCAAACCGCAACGGTTAGTGAAGCCCATATTTTGAAACAGCTTCGCGCCGACCACGCGGCTAAAAAAGTTTACGGAATGCTCGACCAACTTCAAGTCGTTAAGCACCACTAAGCACAATTCAAACGTCAAAAATAAAGCATACTGTAGAATCGGTTTCGGTTTTACGGTGTGCTTTTCGTATGGTTGACCTTTCATTACATTGACAATTCGTCCCGTGATGCTAGGCTAAAAGAAGTGTGTTTTTATGAATCTCAATTTGAAAGGATGAACGCCATTGACCAATCCACGTATCGCGCGGTCACTTATTGTGATGGTGTTTGGAACCTTTTTCGGTATTCTCTGTTCCACGTTAATGAATACCGCCCTACCACAATTAATGACCGTTTTTAACGTCACTGAAGCACAAGTCCAGTGGATCACCAACGGCTATATGCTAGTCAACGCGCTCATGATTCCCGTGAGCGCCTACCTGATCCGCCGTTTTTCATTCCGCCACCTCTTTATTCTGGCAACTGCAATTTTCTTATTAGGAACCGCACTGGGTGCCGTCGGGACACAATTTTTTGTCGTGATCATCGCACGCATGGTCCAAGCAGTCGGCGCCGGTATGATGATGCCACTAGTCAACGTGTTGGCCATTCGCTATGCGCAGCCCGACAAAAAGGGGGCCATTATGGGGATTATTGGCTTAGCCTTTAACTTTTCACCCATCATTGGCCCGACCGTCTCAGGCGTTATCTTGGATTACTTATCATGGCGCTACTTATTTATCGTGATCATCCCGTTTATCGTCATCACGCTGATTGCCTCGATTGCCATTTTACCTAACATTGCGCACAATGAGCTGCCTACTTTTGACACCCGCGGGTTCATTCTAATCAGTATTGGCTTATGGTCGCTGTTAATGGGCCTCTCGAGTATCTCTTCAGCCAGCTTTTTGTCGTGGCGCGTCGGTGGTTTGATCGTATTAGGCTTAGTCTTTGTGGTGCTATTCTACTTATCACAACGCCGCAAAACCCAACCACTGATTAATCTGCACGTTTTCAACCACCAACAATTCGTTGTCGCCACGACCATTAATACGCTCATTACGGCAACGATGTATGGCAATGCGATTCTGTTGCCGTTGCTGATCCAAACGATTCAACATCGGAGCGCACTAGTCTCGGGTCTCGTGATCCTTCCCGGCGCTATTTTAACTGGGACCCTCTCACGGCTCAGTGGTCGGTTGTACGACCGCTTGAACGTCCGCATCTTAGTCTTTACCGGACTAGCCATCGACTGTACGGGGACGCTTTTGCAAGCCTTGATTGGAACGAACAGTACCCCAATCGTGCTCGCAATTTTTCAGACCGTTCGCCAACTTGGATTAGTCACGATGCTAATTCCGTTACAGACCCACGCGTTAGGGCTACTTCCCTATAACATGGTGCCGGACGGCGTTGCCACCTTCAACACGATTCGTCAGGTCGCCGCTTCATTTGGGACGGCGCTGATCGTTGCCGTCGTCGCAAACGTTAATCAGCATTGGTCCGGTGCCGGCTATTTGGGTATCGAAGCGGGCTTCATCGTCTGCTTGACCCTCCTACTGATTTCACTAGTCGTGGCCCGCCACCTCTCAAAGCAAAAAAGTCTTAACGTCACAACTTAGAGGGATATAACCTATCTATTCAGAAATTTCTGGATGGATAGGTTATTTTTATTCCAGCTTCTTTTTTGACCGAAACTTCTGCTATTTAGCGTACTTATAAGTGTCGCTTAAAATATTCCCGTCAACTTAGAAAGCTGAGGCCGTCCCGTGATTACTGATTGGTTTGATGATGATCCACTGTTTAACCGTTATTACCCTGACAATCCTGATTACCGTCATTACTTTGAAAATGAGTGGGGCATCCCTATTCATAATGATGCCCACCTCTTTGAACTGCTAAGTCTCGTCGGCTTTGCGGCTGGCTTGAACTGGCAAGTCGTCCTCAACAAGCGGCAGTCCTTTGACGCCGCCTTTGCCCACTGGAACATTAACCAAGTCGCGCAGATGACCCCACTGACCATTGCCGAGCTACTACGAAACCCTACGATTATCCGCAACGCCCGCAAGATTGGCGCCGTGATTCACAACGCTAACGTTATTCGGCGGTTAATTTGGCAATACGGCTCATTTGATCAGTACCTATGGCACCAAATCCACTATCAACAACTCGTTTTATCCGTTGAACACCTGCGTGACCTTCCCCGCCAGACCGCAATTAGCAAACAATTATCCAAGCAAATGCAAGCTGATGGGTTTCAATTTGCTGGCGCCATAACGATCCAAGCTTGGCTCGTCACAACTGGCCTAATCACGGCACGGCGAGATCACAGAGGCATCATCAAAGCAAAAAACGTCCGCCAGATTACTGACGAACGTTTATGTTGACCGATTCAATTAAGCCATTAAGCCTGTTTGGTCATACTAATGCTAGTATCCCTAGGTTGCATCAAGCCGGCAGGTGAAAACAGTTGATCAATCAGGGCTGGCGCTAACAGGTGCCGTTCGCGCAATAGCGCTGGTACCGAACTGTGGGTCGCCAAGGCTTTCTTAATCAACCCAGTCGTGACTTCATACCCGAGGTACGGGGATAAGACGGTCGCCGTAATCGTTGAGTGTGCGACTTGGTCAGCACATCGTTTCCGGTTAACGGTTACGTCACGAACACAGTTCTCAACGAGCGTCTGCATTGCGCGTTGTAAGTGTCGTTCGCTCTCCAACAGTGCCCGTAACATAATGGGTTCAAACGCATTTAACTCAAGTTGCCCCGCCTCAGCGGCCATCGTTACGGTAACGTCATTGCCCATGACTTCAAACGCAACTTGGTTGACCACTTCCGGAATGACCGGGTTAACTTTATCGGGCATAATTGATGAGCCCGCTTGTTTCGCCGGTAAATTAAGTTCGCCAAGCCCTGATTGTGGCCCACTGCCAAGCAACCGTAAATCATTGCTAAATTTAGAAAGATCAGCGGCTAAAATCTTCATGGCACCTGAAAATTCAACAAAGCCGTCACAATTTTGCGTGGCATCAACTAAGTCAGGTGCTGATTGTAATGCCAAGTGAACGTTTGCGTTCAAGGCATCAATAATATGTGTTTGGTAATACTTGGTTGCGTTAATGCCCGTCCCAATCGCAGTACCACCTAAGTTTACGACCCGTAAGTGTTCGCCCGCGGATTTGACCCGCGCCAAATCCCGGTTGAAAAGTTGATAATACGCATGGAAGGTCCGCCCATACGTCGTTGGAACAGCATCTTCTAACTGTGTACGCCCAACTTTAATGGCATCTTGATACCGTTTGGATTTAATCAATAAGGCCTGTGCCAACTGTTCAATCGCAGCCAATAAGCCCGGCAATTGCGCACATAACGCCATCTTACCTGCCGTTGGAAAAGTATCATTAGTTGATTGCGATTGGTTCACGTCATCGTTAGGATGCACCATAACGTCCGGGTCAAGTTGATGGGCTAAGTTGGCAATAACTTCATTCACGTTCATATTTGCAGAAGTACCGGCGCCACCTTGGATCGCCGGCACAATGAAGCTATCCGCGTGCCGCCCTAATAGCAATTGGTCACAAGCGGCAGTAATGGCACGCTGTTTATCAGCTGTCAGCGTACCCGCTTTGAAGTTCACGGCCGCAGCCGCCTTTTTGATCTGAATTAAATTATGAATCAGTAGCGGGTCCATGCGTTCTTTCGTAACTGGAAAGTTATGAACCGCGCGTACTGTATGAATACCGTATAATGCATTCTCTTCAACTGGCAGTTTACCAATACAATCCTCTTCAATTCGCATAACAAAACCCTCTCAATTGGATTTCATGTCAGAAGTTCTTACATGAATGACTTAGAGTTTAGACCATTTTTGAAAATTCACAACCGCTAAACCTAATCATTTAGGATACTTATGTCATTTAAGAATTTTGATTTGAATTACACTGTCAATGCCGTTTAAAGCTTAAGATAATCAACCGATAGTAAAATGAGTTTTCGTAGACCAATCCAATATCGTTCGTTAGTGCTCAAATCAGTTTTTCGGGCTTATTCAGTAATTTTGTTGAATTTTAGCCGATGTGACGCTTTTTTAATTTCCTAGTAATCGCTTAGTAACACAACTGCAACATTCTTAAAGTATCCTGTTCAATAGGGTTAAGAATTTCGACGAACGGGGAAGTTTACATACATGCAAAAAAACAAAAAATCTAAGATAAAATCGATCATTAGTTTATTAGTTATTAGTTGTGGTTTAGGATTAACTGCCAACGTAGCTGTCCAAGCAGCCACCACTACCGAAGCTGCTGCTTCATCTGTAGTTGCAAGTAATACCACTAAAACGGCTAAGGTCACCAAAAAGGCCGCTCCTAAAGTAGCTACTAAAAAAGTTGTTAAAAAGGCCGTCACTAAAAAGAAGACAACTAAAAAGATTAAAAAAGCCAAGAAAGTCAGCAAAAAAGCGGCCAAGAAGGCTGCATTAAAGAAAGCCGCTAAAAAGGCTAAGAAAGCGGCCAAAAAAGCACAAAAGGCAGCTGCTAAAGCAGCAAAGAAAGCTCAAAAGGCTGCCGCTAAGAAGGCCCAAAAAGCTGCACTTAAAAAGGCCGCTAAAAAAGTTAAAAAGGCTAAAAAGAAGAAGAAGTTAACACAAAGCCAACAAATCGCCAAAATCAACGCTAAGCTCTCTAACGCGCAACGCTCTGCTAAAAATTGGATTGCCTACCACGAATCCCGTTACAGCTACACCGCTCGTAATGGTCGTTGTTATGGTCGTTACCAATTATTAACGGCTTACTTACACGGCAACTACTCACCAGTCAACCAAGAAAAGGCTGCTAACAAGTACGTTGCAAGTCGTTACGGTTCATGGACTAACGCTAAACGCTTCTGGTTACGTCACAACTGGTACTAATCAGGAAATTCTAACCTAACACATAATAAAAGACTCAGAAATTTCATTTCTGAGTCTTTTTTGTATTCAATGAGTGACATCTTCGATGCGCCGAACATTGGCGATTGCAATGACGTCGTGGTCTTGTAACCGCACGACGCCCTGGTTCCAATCAACTTGCAGTAGCGTAGCGGTTGTCGATTGATAAAAGCCCGCGTCATCATTAAAGTAATTTAAGGTCACCACTGGCCGTGATTGCCGTTGCAGCTGCCGTAGCTCGTTAGCGATTGCGGTAACCTGTGTGGCATCCGGATACTGCTTGTGAGCGTATAGTTGTGCTTTTTCATCAATCAATTCTTGATATCCCGTTAAAGCCCCAAATGGCGCAAACTGGGCCGCCCGGTCCCCCCGATTCATTCGCAAGTGTGCCTTGGAATCGGGGTGTGGTCGGGTCATAATGTCTTGATACATGGACGTATCATTAAACAGTCCCGCTTCAATTTTTGCTTTTGGTTCACTCATTACGCCCGGTGCCCTCCAATCTGTGCATTCCGTTCAATTGTCGTCGCCCCCGCCGTTAAATCCGCTAACCGTAGGACAACGTTTTTATTACCCGATGTTTTTTGCAATTGCAAGATGGTCTCTTGTAACTTGCGGTCCCGTTCCCGCCGACGTTGTGCCTGCCGGTCGCGATGGACCGTTTGCTGCAAGTTTTCAAACAAACTCGTCTGCTCATAATGTGGCACCTGGGCCGCCTGCCGCTCATCGACTAAGTGGTTCGCCACGACCGTCACCCGACGAATAAGTAACTGTCGTCCCACGGCTTGGCGATACAGCGCGCGATAAGCAGCTTGCAATTCCCTTGGCGACGAGGTGGCCACTTTCAGATGCACATTGACGTGGACTGGCTTTGGTACTTCGCGACCATAAAAGTCGGTCGTCACCGCACCCTGATACCGCGCTTCTTGCAAACTTTGAACATCGTAATCAATCCGCAACCCAATTTGATCGGTTACGACCCGTTTTTTGACCAAATCCAACGCCACCGAATCAACCATCCCACGCAAGACTTGGCGACCCTCTTCATAAGGATACGGCTTCATCAAAACTTGACCCGCATAGATACCGTGTTCACTTGCATGGTAATGCTTGATGTCTGCCAAGGTTGCCGACTCATAACCCCAGGCATGGTCGATCAACAACTCCGCGTTTTTACCGAACTCACGATATAAGACTTCTTCATTCATCGTATCCGAAAGTGTCCCTAAAGAACACCGTGCGACGTCTCCCATTGTCATCAAGCCTAATTTTTCTAACCGTTTTGCGTAGCCCCGGCCCACCCGCCAAAAATCAGTCAGTGGTCGGTGGCTCCACAAAAATTTGCGGTATTGCATCTCATTCATTTGCGCGATACGCACACCATCTTTATCGGCTGGAATTTTCTTGGCCACGATATCCATCGCTACTTTAGCTAGGTATAAGTTGGTGCCAATCCCGGCCGTGGCCGTGATTCCCGTTGACGATTGAACTTCATGGATCATCATTTTAGCTAATGCGTGTGCTGAAACATGGTGTTGCTGGACGTATTCCGTCACGTCCATGAGTACCTCATCAATGGAATAAACGTGAATATTTTCTGGTTTAATAAACCGTAAATAGATGCCGTAAATTTCCGCACTCTTTTTAATGTACTCATGCATCCGCGGCGGAACGATTCGGTAATCAATACCTAGTCCCGGCACCTTTAGTAATTTCTGCCGGTAAATCGACTTATACCGCATGACGTGTTGGTAGGATGACTGTTTTGCCCGCTCACGATTTAACTGGCGCACCTTCTGTTCGACCTCAAATAACCGTGGCCGTCCCGGCACACCAAACGTTTTGAGGGCTGGCGAAACCGCCAAACAAATCGTCTTATCCGTTCGCGAAGTGTCCGCCACCACTAAGTTAGCGTTCAACGGATCTAAATGATACGCAACGCATTCATACGATGCATAAAACGATTTTAAGTCGATGGCCATATAAATTCGATTCGTCGCCAATTCAATCACCCTTTCAGAACGCTTGTTCCCCTTTGAGGTAATTATACTAGAACGTCGTTTTCAATGCCAGTGTCATCTCTTCAATAAACTAAAAAAATAGCCATCCCGTTCAAGCTTAACTTATTGACAACCACCACCCGGCCGACCAATAATAATATAAACATCTAATCTTTATGTCTTATATAATATTAATCATATAGATTCTATGAAAACTAAAATAACCTTAAATCATTTGGAGGTGCCTTTTTGTCAGATCATCAAAGTTCCTGGTGGGGTGCACCACGCACGATCACCCATACGATTGCCAACCGCAAAATTTCTTGGCTAGAATTATTTTCAGATTTAGTTTACGTTGTCATTATTCACAGTTTCGTGGAGAATTTAACCGAACATTTTAACTTATTTGGCTTCTTCACTTTCTGGGTCCTGTTCCTATTTTTCTTTAATACATGGACTAACATGGTACTCTATTTCGATTTACACGGCGTCCCCAATCTCCGAAATATCTGTTTTTCACTGTTACAAGTGGTGGCAATTGCCGTCACCGCAACCTTTACCACCGACGTTTTTGCCGGCCATTATACGGGCTTTATCTTAGCCTATTCGTTTAATCAGTTAATTTACATGTATCTCTATTTGCAGACGATGATCAACGATCCCCTGCACGCCACAACCACGCGGCCATTTTTAATCAGTTATGTCATTGGTGAGTTGCTATTCATCGGTAGCATTTGGGCACCTAGTCAGGCTTGGCAACAAGGCTTAATTATCCTCAGCCTCTTAATTTTCATCAGTACGGTCATGCTTGAAAGCGGCAATTTCGACGCCGAATTTAATCGGCGCCACATTCCGTTCAACGTTAACCCAGCGATTCTAGAACGCTACGGGCTCTTCACCATGATTGTTTTGGGTGAATCCTTAGCCGGCATCATTGAGCACATGACTGAGGAACACACGCAATTGGCCGATTATACCCATTTTGTGCTCGCCCTTTTATGTGTCATTGGTACTTGGCTGATCTATTTCACCTTAATGGATGAACGGACCATCGAAGCTAAACGCTATTGGCCAGTCTCCTTATTCCGCGGTATTCACCGCTTCCTAATTGCTTGCCTGACGTTACAGTCATTCTTCATCTCGCAAACACTGGGTACCGGTCAAACGGCGTATTACCACGGCTTATTAATCGTCACCGCACTAGCCTTGTTAGCCTTACTAGCGCTGACTAAGCCAAAGTTATTCAACGTTGCCCCGCTGGCGAAGTTAAATACGGTTTCAATCTTAATTGGGATTGTCGGGATTTTATTGATGCTCCTAACACCCACCTTCATTGGTCTGTTCGTTGTTGACGTACTTCTGTTGGGCATCGGTGGCTACAATTGGATTGACCAAAACTAAAGAAGTCCATTTTGAATTAAAATAAAATCCCCATTCAGAAATAGTCGATATTTCTGAATGAGGATTTTCCGATTATTATGATTGAAAACGTACGTCAAATAACAATTTTATTTTTCTAATCTTGCTCGGGCCGCCGCAACAATTCGCGGTGCTAAGCCTAAGCGTGCGGCTAGCCACATGGCTTCACTTTCGCCGACTTGGTTCAACAGGAGTCGGTATTCCGGCCGTAGCGTTTCACGGTTAAACGCCATGGCGCCCGTAACAAATGCCGGTTCGCGGACCGCATACTGCTTAATTTCACTGTAATGCGTTGTTACGATCAGCTTGGCGCCCCGCTGGATCAGATCGTCGATAATAGCAATTCCTAGCGCCGCCCCTTCTTCAGGGTCAGTGCCACTACCGATTTCATCCATCAAGACCAGTGCATTTGGCCGTAAATCCGTCGTAATCCCAACGAGGGTCGTCATCTCACCAGAAAAAGTACTCAATTGATTGGCTAAGTTTTGTTGATCACCGATATCAATGAGAATCTGGTCAAAGACGGCCAAATTGGTCCCCGTTGCAGCTGGGACTTCTAACCCGACTTTGATCATCAGTGAGAACAGCGCAATCGTTTTAAGAACCACCGTTTTACCACCCGAGTTAGCACCCGTAATCATCAAGCTTTGCGCCTGATCCAAGCTGACGTTCAGCGGCACCGCCTTCGTTCCGAGTAACGGGTGGCGACCATCCTTGATGGTGACGACCTGCTGCTGGTTTAAGGCTGGCATGATGGCCTTCGTTTCCAACCCGTAACGGCCCTTGGCAAAAATCTGATCGAGTTGGCTGAACGCTTGGACTTGCGCCTGTAAGTCGTCCAAATGCTCATCAACATCACCCGTCAAGGTTGCAATAATTTGATAAACTTCCGCTTCTTCCGCCGCGATGGTCGTCGCAAGTTCGCGACCACTCTGAGCCACGTTTCCGGGTTCAAAGTAGACCGTCGAACCCGTTGCGGACTGCCCAATCACCGTTCCAGGAAACTGGTGTTTATACGTCGCCTTTAGCTGCACCCCGTAATGTTGGTCACGTTGAATCACTTGGCGACTCTGCAATTGTGCCGGGTGCTTCTGAATAAATTGCGCCACGGCTGCTTGGACCTTAGTCGTCTGTTTGCGTTTTGTTTGCCGTAACTGGGCCAGTTCCGGTGTTGCTGTATCCCGAATGCCGTGACGGTCCAACGTTTGCTCCAACCGGCGCTTCAAGCCACTCAGCGGTGTCACGTCTCCAGCTAAATCAGCCAGATGTGGCGCCGTTTGGGCACGTAATTCTAAAACCGTTTTAATCCGCGACCAACTCGTGAGCACTGCTAATATCGTCTGCAACTGCGCCGTATTGAGCAAGCGTCCCTGTGCAAGTTTGGTCTTAACGACCGTTAATTGATCCAGATCAAAAAAGGTAAACTGAACATCTTCAGCCAAAAGCTGGTGGGCCTCATGCGTCAATTTTAATTGCGCTTGTACCTCGTCAAAATCAGTTAAGACTGTGCTTTGACGAAGCTGGTCCGTGGCGAGTTGACTGTGAGTTAAGTTGGCGACCGTTTCTAAGATCTGATCAAGTTGTAACGTCTGTTTAATTGTATCATTCATGTGTTTTTTTCCTTAAAGGCAAGACAACACATTCTAACTGTCGATTGTCTAGCCGAATACCGCGTAAATGACGCGAGTGACATTACCGGACAGCATTTCCGCACTCATTAAATTCACCCCTTTAAAAATCGCATAACGTTGGTAGTCTAACATTTGCGTTCAACCGATGCAACTGATTCTAAAGAGTGGGGCAAAAGACGGTTAGTTTGTGAGCATTAACGTGGAATCAGGGATTATTCCCGGGCTTGGAATGGTCACTGATTCCGGGTTAAGCGGAGCAAACTGTCCTTTTGACCCACGTTTCGACCATAGTAATAGTAAAAAGCCGTTCAGAAATAACAAATATTTCTAACCAGCTTTTACGTTTGGTCTTAGGCACTAATCCATCTTAATCGTTATCAGAATCATAGATTGACGGCCCAATCACTAGTGACTCGGCCAACAACGTTTCATTATATAATTTAAACACGTAACTTTGATACTTGACCTCTTGTTGCGAAATCATATCTAGGTATTGTCGTTCCTGCTCCAGTGCGTTCATGAACGCCCGCATTTCCAATTCTTTTTCGGCCCCGGTGAATTCCGGTCGCCGGACCACATCCAACCACGCCCGGGCAAAATCACGGGTCCGGGTGCGTTGCTTTTGCGTCATTAAATCAAAAATAACTGATTTTTTGACGTTTTCCGGTAAATACATCTTTTGAACGGCCTCAATTGCTTGGTGGACCATGTTAACCCGAATCTTATCGATTTCAACATTCGCCTGATTATCAGTAACATCTGGTTTTAACAGGAAGCGGAAAACGATTGTTGGCACTAGCATACTCAAAATAATTAAGACACTTTCAGCCATCAAGACGAGGTTAAAGTCCCCACTGCTAACTTTTGTATCAATCAGCGTATAGGCCAAAGCCAAAGTGACCGCACCGTGGACACCACCAAGTCCATAAATCCACGCTGACCGCCAACTAAATTTCAAGCGCAGTCGACCATACCCAACCCGTACGACGACGTTGGCTACGTACAGGACTACACCAATCAACAGCCAGTTCAGCGAACTAAATAGTGCCCCTTCATCCCTGATAATCTGGACAAACATGAACCCCAAAATAACGAAAACCATACTATTAAAAATTTCGGTAATCATGGAGATCAGGTCCAACCCAAAGTGGACTTGTTGCGCATTGATCAGCCGACTCCGCGCCATTTCAGCGTTATGGACTAGTCCGGCACAAACTACCGCGATGATTCCCGAAACGTGAATCGCTTCGGCCAAATAATACAGGACAAACGGTGTGACGATGTAGAGCAAAATCGACGCGTTCAACGAATTATACGAAGACCGCAATAAGATTTGACGAAAAAGGACCATCACCCAGGCAGCGGCAAATCCAAATAGTGCCCCACCGACTGCGGAAATCAAGAATTCAACGATAGTCTGACTGTAATTAATATAGCCGTTAACGTACCATAAAACGGCCATGTTCAATAAAACAATTCCGGAAGCGTCGTTGAACAAAGATTCCATTTTTAGATGCAACGTTTCACTGACTGGCATTTTGCGCCCACTGCTAACTGATTCCATGGCCGTCGCGTCGGTCGGCGTACTGATTGCAGCCAAAATGAATGCCAGCGGTAAACCAACCCCAGCCGTGGCCCAGACACCGAATCCCGCCAAAATCATGCACAGGATAACCAAGAAAACGGCCATCCCAATAATGTAACGAAACTCCTTGCCGACCGCGTTCAAACGCGTGGCCTGGCCTTCAAAAAATAATAGCGGCGCAACAATTAGACCAATGAAGATTTCCGAGCTAAAGTTCCCAACGTGGCTACCTAAAAATGGGATTAAGCAGAGCAAGGCTCCCATTACCATGCTGATATAATTCACCGAAATTTTAGTAAAGACTCGTGACAAGAACACGCTCATTGTGGCCACAATTAATAAGATAAACGTCGAAAGCATTGTGTGCATCCGCGTCACCCCCTAACGTTTTTTCGTTCAGTTAAAATTCATTCCCTTATATTTATAACATTTGATGACTAAAAACGCATAGTTATAACCTCATATCAAAAAAGTTGATTAAAACCAGGTCTATTTATGCACAAATTAGCGCTGCAAAACTACGATCTCGTCTTGCAGCGCTAATATTTTTGATACTGACTTAGTCAATATCTTGTTCAAGCTCCACCGCTAGCGGTGTGCTCCCCTCATTCACGAGGTCTTGTAACTGACCAAATAGCAACAACAGCCAGCCAAATGAAATGGCAAACGCCTGAATTTCAAACGCCGTTAACGATGGGAACCGGAACCAGCGAAAACCAAAGTTCAAGATCAACAACCCAACCCCAATCCCGTACGAGATCCACAGGAAGTCCTTGGTTACACCGGGCAATAGCCACCGAACACCGACAATCAGTAGGACGAGTAGTGTGACCAAACCGCCAGCCACCGCATCGTGCAGCAAGTGTAAATCGGTGTTGTTGGGAAACATGCCGACCGCGCCAAAGTCAATCGCCGTTAACGTTAGTAACACCCGCAACGTCGATGTGCGCCAATTGCGCGGATAAATTCGGCTCAACGAAACAAACAAGTAGTCGATCAACACGACCATCAGGAGCGCCGAAAAAATCAACGTCAGATTGAATTGCCAAGCGTTCCGGGCACTCTCAGTTCCTAAAAAACTCAGGTTATGTTGCCACCAGCGCCGCTGACCGTTAGCCGCCATGGAAATTACGCAACCACTCACAATGACGACCGTTAAGATCGTCGAAAGTGTCCGGGCGTTGATAGTCAACGCGGCCCCAATCATAAACGCATTGGCAAAGTAGGTAAACACGGCTACGAGTAGCAAGGCCGTTAAACGGTCGAAGACCACTTTTGGAAATAACAACCCCAGCACCCAAAAAGCGCCCACCAAGGCAAAGGCCAAGATCATGACAAACGCCACGGTAATCACGGGAAAGCTCCGCCAATAAATCTGGCGGGAGAACCGATTATCCGGATCATTGCGCGTTTTTAAGAAAAAGCCAATGAAGAGCATTGCGCCGGTAACCACCCCGGTCACAATCGTTAAACTAGCGACCGATTCCGAACCGGTTAATCCAATTGGTCTCAAGCCGCGATAAACCCAGTAGCCGTAACTAACAAGACTTGAAACAATCGCGATGATCAATGGCCAAATAATGAAGTACCATAATCGCTCGGGTTGTGCTTGATTCGCTTTATCCAACACCAACGTATCGTTGCGAACTTTCACTTGTAACTGGTCATCCGGATTCAGTCCCGCGCGCTCCAACATGGAAACGGGAATCGTTACCCTGACCTTTTTTTCCTGCCCTGCCATTAACCTACCCCTTACTTAATTACTCAAATACCATTTGGTTCCGATATAGTTCTGCATAAAAGCCGTTTTCTTTGAGCAACGCGTCATGATTCCCCTGCTCAATAATTGAACCGTCCTTCAAGACGACAATTTTATCAGCATTCAGAATCGTCTTCAACCGGTGCGCAATGACAAAACTCGTCCGCCCTTGGATCACGTTATCCATAGCTGCTTGAATCTTGGCTTCCGTCACCGTATCCACGTTAGAAGTGGCTTCATCCAAAATCAACAAACGGGGATTCGTTAAAATCGTCCGCGCAATGGACATCAGTTGCTTCTGACCGGCTGAAAAGACACTCTGTTCATCGGAAACTTGCGTGTCGTACTTATCCGGTAAACATTCAATAAAATCATGAATATTGGCTTGCTTAGCGGCATCAATGACCCGTTCCATGCTGGCCGTTGGTTCACCGTAGCGAATGTTATCCGCAATCGTTCCGGTGAATAGCTGGGGTTCTTGTAACACGATTCCCACGTTTTGCCGTAAGCTATTCAAATCAAACGTTCGAATATCCGTGCCATCGAAGGTGATTTTTCCACTGTCCACGTCGTAGAAGCGGTTCAGCAAGTTCATCACGGTCGTCTTACCGGAACCAGTCGGCCCAACTAATGCAACCATTTCACCCCGGTGGACATTGATCGTGACCCCGTGCAAAATTTCTTTACCTGGATTATAGCTAAAGTGCACGTCATCAATTTTCAATTCGTCTTGAATCCCATCTGGTTGGCCACCGTCAACTGGATTAACTTCATCCGGTTGGTTACGAACTTCGTCGACCCGGCGTGCGCCAGTGATGGCTAATTGAATCATGCTATAAAGACTCGTTAACGACATGATTGGTTGATAGTACTGTTGTGCGTAGTTGACGAACACAACGACTAACGCTAAAGCCGCCCCTTTGGACATACTACCGTTTAACGCTAACCATGAGCCGAAGAAGATCACAATGGCGGTATTTAGTAGTGACATGCCTTGCATCAACGGGTTCAAAATTCCTGACCAAATTTGCCCAGTCAGCGCTGATTCTTTAACCTTCGCGTTATAGTTCGTAAAGCCACGTAACGAATCGTGCTGCAAGCCGTTGGTGATTAACACTTTTTGGCCGGTAATCTGTTCATTAATGTATCCGTTCAAACGGCCAATGTCGTCTTGTTGTTGGTTGACCGCGGTTCCAGCCTTCCGCATGACTAATGCCGCAATAATTAATGCGACCGGCGTTGAGGCCATGGTCACCCACGCCATCGTCACGTTTTGGTTGAACATCACGATTAAAAGTCCGACAAACTGTGCAACGGCCAGCAATACTTCCAGTAAAGCCTGGTTCATCGCGTTAAAAATGTTATCTAAATCCGACGTAAACCGCGCTAAAATATCGCCATCGCTGTGCGTATCGAAGTATTGAACCTTCATCCGTTGCATCTTACGAAACAGACCCACACGCATCGTCCCCGTCGAATGGGCCGTCACTCGGGCTAGAATCAAACTTGAGATAAAAATGGACGCGGCGTCGCCAATGTATAGCAAAATATAAATCACTAACGTATGGTTAAACGTCCCTAAACTTGCATGCGCCCGCGTCGCCGTATTTGTCCACTGACCTAAATAAGTGGTCAGTTCTTCAACGGCACGCCCTAAATAAGTCGGCGCAATCACAATGCACCACGTTGAGAAGGCAATCAATAACGTGCTTAAGATAAAGCCCCGCCAATATTTCTTTAAATAGTGCCAGTAATACTTGCCGGCATTCCGTAAGTCGTTCATTGAATCCCCTCCTCACGTGCCTTTTGCGTTTGATAAATAGCTTGATAAATCGCATTATTTTTCAGTAGTTCGCGGTGGGTCCCACTCCCACTGATTTGACCATCATCTAAGACTAAGATTTGGTCCGCTTGAATGATTGACGCAATCTTTTCAGCAATGACCACGGTTGTCGTGGACTTCAAGTCACGGTCCAAGGCTTCTTGAACCAGTTTTTCAGAGCGCGCATCCAGCGCGGACGTCGCGTCATCTAAAATCAAAATTTCTGGATTGGCAATCACACCCCGGGTAATCGCTAGCCGTTGTTTCTGACCGCCGGAAAAATTCTGTGACCGTTCTTCAACCGGCGCGTCGTAATTTTGTGGCAAACGTTCGATAAACTCGGACGCCTGCGCAACGTTTGCGGCCCAGCGCATGTGACTAACTTCTGCGTCCGGTCGTACTTGCCTTAAGTTGTCAGAAATCGTTCCCGAAAAGAGGGTCGACCGTTGGAGCACGTACGCAACGGTGGCACGTAACGCCTTTTCTGGAATCTGCCGGACATCTACGCCACCGATCTTAATGTGACCGCTATCCGGATCATACAAGCGCGCAATCAGCTGTGCCAGCGTCGTTTTACCTGAACCTGTCGCCCCGACGATGCCGAGCATGGACCCAGCCGCAATGTTAAAACTAACGTCCTTTAGCGTGGGTTGGTCGTCACCCGGATACGTAAACGTGACGTGTTCAAAGGTGATATCACCCGCTAATGGTTTTTCGTTATCATCCGCCACGTACGTCATACTTGGCTGCGTTTCTAACACTTCATCAATCCGGCCGATTGAAATGAAGGCCCGTGACGCAAAGGTCATCAAAAAGCCCCCGTTAATAACGGCGTATAAGATTTGCATTAAGTAAGAAATAAAACTCGTAATTGCGGCTAAATAACTAGGATGGGTCGTAATGTTTTGCCCAACCAAGTAGACCGCCATCCCAACGGCTAAGTTCGCCGTTAAGAAGAAAATTGGCATTAAAATTGAGAACCAGTAACCGATTTTAGCTGTCACGGCAGTCAGTTGATCCGACGCCGTCGAGAATTTTTTAATTTCGTTTGGTTCTTGAACGAACGATTTAACCACGCGAATCCCCATTAAGTTTTCCCGCGCAACCGTGTTGACGTTTTCAATATCTTGTTGGGTTTCGGCAAAATACTTGGTCATTCGTTTAACGGCGATCCATGATGCCAGTAAAATAACGGCCATCATCACGATGATGACCCACCACTGTTCGGGCATCGTTACCACGGCAAGAATCAACGCCCCAATAAATAGCAATGGAATCCGGGTAATCTGTTGAAAACCCGCCATCACAATTTGTTGGACTTGATTAATATCATTCGTCATCCGAACAACTAAGTTAGACGCTGAAAACTTTTCAACGTCCGCGTACGCAAATGACTGAATTTTAGCGTACAGGTCGGCACGCAAATCCGTGGCCACACCTAGGGCAACCTTCGCGGAATAGACCGTATTGACAATCCCACCGGCGATCCCAAGTACGGCTAAGCCGAGTAGCATCAACCCTTCGCGAAAGACCGTCTGCTGGTCATCCTTAATAATGGCTTCCATCACCACCTGCAGTAATCGCGGTTGCCATAAGGTGGCAAAAACTAAGACAATCACGGATAGCATCGCTACCCAGACGTCTACGTGATACCGTTTAAAGTATGGCATCAACACTTTCATTCTCCATTCCTCCCTCAAACTCATCTTCCCTAAGCGTACCCGAAATTAACGGGTTCCACAATCAATATATAACGGTTTTTAACAATTAATATCACTGAACTAATACGCATAAATAAAATCAGGATTACTTTTAAAACTTATCATCCCCATTACTGACCATTCAAAAAGGGACGGTCTTCAGAAATTTGGTTCCTTTCTGAAGGCCGTCCCATCACAAGGTAGCTTAGGAAAACAACTGCTTGTGAACGATTTTTTTTAATTAATTAGCTTTATTGAAACTTCCGCCGTAATCCTGCATAACCTAGCCCAACTAAACCTAAGAGCGCAACTCCCAACAAGCTGATTGGTGCCGCACTCTGCTCGTCGGTTTGAGGTAGCGTCGCTTTACTACCCAGATGATCATCCTGTGAGCCAGTCGCTTTTACAGCTGGTAAGGTCACGTTTACCCGGTTAGCTTGGTGTGCTAACTGCATTGTTGTTTGACCATTAGCCGCCTGACTGACGCGAACGCTATCCCCGTCAGCAGCTTGCAATTCAGTCAAATAAGCTTGCAACGTAGCCAAGTTAACACCGACTTGATCATAGATGGCTTGAACAGCTGCTAAGATCTGGTCAGCATTGTCATAGTTATTTGCTTGCAATGACAACAACTCTAAAATTGCAGTGTCATTTTTGGTCGTTGCTTGCGCTGCGGTTAACGCATCCGTGAGTTGCGCCACGTTTGCCTTAGTAGCGTCTAACGTCGCGTGTTTTTGAGCAGACACGGCTTGGCTATCTTTCAAACTTGCTTGGGCGTCAACTAATGCGGGTTGCGCGTCCTTCAGAGCCTGAATATCATCAGCCAATTTAGCTTGCAACGCCGCAATTTCTGCCGGTGCATTCTTCAACGTCGCGGCATCCGCTACCTTCTGCTGCTTAAGTTGCGTCAATTGGTTTTGTGCCGCCGTTAACTGAGTGTTTAGCTTCGTTAAGTCCGCGTTAACTTGGTCCAATGCCTTTTGAGCATCAGTTTGCTTAGCTTGTGCTTGCGTAGCAGGCCCTTGCTTTGCAGCCACGTCCTGTTTTGCAGCGGCTAAAGTCGCCTTTTGAGTTGCTAACTGGGCGTTTAACGCGGTAATATCGGCATCCGTCGTCGTGCTAGGCGTCAAATTAATGGTATCCGTCATGTTGAATTTACCAGGGGTTGTAACGTACGCTGGACTATCTTTAACCATTAGAATATGCACTTGACCCATTGAGTCAACGGCAATCCCCATGTATTGTTGGTCGTTAATATCCATACCACCATTATGGCCCGTTAAAGCATCCGCATGACCGAAACCTGAATCCTCATCATCCGCAACCATCCCTAAGATGGTATTATAAATTCCTTGTTTAAGGTCATCCATGGTCGTTGCATCGGCTAGATAACCGTTACTTAAGTTTTCGTAGTAATTGCCCGTGTTATCCAAACCAAACGTTGCAGCCACTGCTTCAATTCCGGCAACGTCATGACCCTTCCATGACCACTGATCCGCCACGTAGCGCTTCGCAACGGCATTGGCAAATTTCAACGAATCCGCAGTGACCGCCACTTTAAGGTTACCCATCTGTGTCCGTAACTGGTTGATCAAGTTAGCAGCGAAGAGGGTCAGTTCTTGTTGTTGCGCCCCGGTCAGGTTATCCAAATTAGGAACCGTTACGGCTGCGTCCGCAGCATTAGATTGATACTTATTAGAAGCAATTGCGCTCGTTTTTCCTAGGACGGCCTGAGTTGACGCTGTTACAGCAGCTTTATTAGCATCACTTGCCTGGTCATAAGTGTCAAACAACGCATTGTTGATTCCCGGTGCCAACGTAATGGTGTTCTTCTCAGCAGTCGTCGCCGTTGCAGCGTTGATTTTAGCTTCAGTCGCATCAACCGCAGCTTGCGCACTTTGCTGGGCTTTTTGTGCCGCAGTCAGTGCATCCTTGGCTGGCTGTGCTGCTTTGTTAGCCGCGTCCACGTTTGCTTGGGCCGTGGTTTGTTCGGCTTGCTTAGCCGTAACCGCCGCATTTGCCTGGTCAACCTTCGTTTGAGCAGCGGCCGTGTCCTGTGCATTGGTTTGGGTCCGCTTTTCGGCGGCGTCCTTGGCTGCCTGTTCATCCGTCAACTTTTGTTGATCAGCGTTAACCGTCGCTTGTTTATCATCACTATTTTTTTGCGCCTGGTCAACGGCCGTTTGTTGTTTGGCAACGTTTTGATCAGCCGTATCGGCATCAGCTTGCGCTTGTTGTTGAGCTTGTTTCCCCTTCGCTAGCGCATCTTCAGCCGTTTTCTCAGCAGCCTGATCATCAACGATTTTTGCGCTAACCTGAGCTTGTGAATCCTGATTTTTTTGAATGTTTTCAGGCGTTGCATCCGCAACGTTTTGTTTTGCCCATTCTAACGACTTTCCGACCGTTTTCTGGTCCGCAATCGTATCTTTAATATTAGCCTTTGTCGTTTTAACGGCTGCTTTTACCGTTGTCCCCGACGCTTTAACGGCTTCAGCCGTATTGGAATCCGTTTTCATTTCCGTGTTTGTCGCTGGTTGATTTGCCTGCGTCGTTGCATCCGCTTGGGCCACCTTAGTGTTTCCTAATGAAAGGGCCCCCGCAACGGCCGCAATCCCCGTCACAACCTTTGTTACATTTTTCATAAAAAAGTCTCCTCCTAGATTTTTGACTTATACCTTAGTTATATCGTACGGTCAAAAAATGTCAACATAAGTTTTATCTAGAAGTCATTTTACAAAAAAAGTCGCTCAGAAATATTGACTATTTCTGAACGGCTTTTCACTATTCTTATGGGCGAAACATGTGCCAAAAGACCGTTTGCTCCGCTTAATTCAATATTTAGTTCACGTGCCGTTCGCGTACTTGGTACCAGATCATACCGGCAACGCCGAATAAGATTGGTCCAACGAGCATCCAAATCGTATTTGCAATTTTGCCCGTCTCTAAGATTGGTTGAATCAAAGTAAAGACGTTGGCGCCCAAGACGACTACGAACACGACCCAGCTGATGATTTTGGTCCACATCATTGATTTGTAAACCTCGAAAGGTTTTGCAATCGACTGATTTTCCTTGAATTTCGGAAAAGCGTACAACAAGAACAAGTATGGCAAGGTCATCGAAACGTTCGCCATCAAAGTCAAAATATTATAGAACGCCGAAGCATCCCCGGTCGCAAACGACGCAACCAAAATAATAACAATGACGATTGCACATTGGATTATCATGGCGTAGCTTGGCATGCCATTTTTATTCAGCTTCGTAAACTTGGCTGGCCATAATTTCTTTGGTGTCCCAAGGATCAGTGTCTTTAATGGTGAATAGGTCAACGTAAAGAAGGCCCCGGTATAAGCGAGGAACATCCCCAAACCAGTGTAACGGGCGAACCATAAGCCGACCGTGTTAGCCGCTGCTGTGCTTAACCCTAAGGCTTGGCCCAATACGTAACCTAAATTCCGCATCATCACGTAACTAATGTTCCCCATGTTGGTCGTCGGGTTGGCTAAAACCGCTTGCCAGTTCGTGCTAATGCCCCAGCAGAAGATTCCTAAGCCATAACCAATCGTAATCACGATGGCGGAAATAATAATCCCGCGGGGGAAGGTCTTTTCAGGATTCTTAGTCTTGTCGACCATCCCACCGAGCACTTCCAAGCCACCATAAGCAAAGATGGCAAACACCGCAAACCCTAACAAACCCACTGGGTGTTGGTAACTCGGGTTAGGTGAAGTCAACACGTGTTGTAACGGCTGGGCAAAGTGCCCGTGGTTTAAACCTAAAATAATACCAGAAACAACTAATAAGATTGCCGTTAAACTCGTGACGGCGACTCCGCCTAAACTCGTGATCCGCACGATGCCCTTCATCCCTTTAATTGAGACAAAGGTCACTAATACCATCCATAAACAGGATAGAATCCCGATAACTTGGGTCGCATTTAACCCCATCAGTGCAAACTTCTGCGTCTGATCACTCCCGAAGAAGATCGTTGTGAACGGTATCCACACCTTTGCAGACGTTGAAACTAACCAGATAATGTAAGAAGCAAACCACATGAAGGTCCCAACAAACGCAAAGCGCGCGTTCACACTGACCTCCAACCACTTGTACATCCCACTACTATCCGACTTAATTGCAGCGCCGTATTCCGCCATCATTAACGCAAACGGAATAAAGAACAAAACCGCGGCAATTAGATAAAACAGAATGGACGAATACCCCATTAAGTAAAAGGCAATCGTGCCGTTCGCAAACCCAAAAACCGTGGTAAAGATCATCATGACTAACGCCATTAAGGTGATCTTCTCATCATTTTTTTCAGCCATTTTTTCGCCCCACTACTCACTTTAAATTAGTAAACTGCCATTAAAACAGCTTGTACCTCTAAGGTTAGTCGACCCATAAAATAAGCAGATTGATTTTTAATGATAATCATATAATTTTTCACTGTGAACCAGCGTTTTTAATTAAATTCGACAATTATTTCATTCACAAAATATTGATTTAATTAGCCAGTAACGTCGCGTTAACACTCCTGCAACATTATGCGTGTATTCTTATGGATATTGAGTCATTAATTTATATAGACGGGGCGGACATCATGAAAAATTTTAAATTAAAATCAATTTTACTACTGGTCGCAATCGGCTGTGTTTTCGGATTAGTGGCCAACGTTGCTTCTAGTTTTGTACCACAAACGGCCATTACGGCAGAAGCTTCTTCAAAAAAGAGTCAAGCTAAACAAATCAAAAAAATCAATGCGCGCTTATCGAAGAAACAGCGTGCTGCTAAAAAATGGATTGCTTACCGCGAATCCGGCTACAGCTATACTGCTCGTAACGGCAGATGTTATGGTCGTTACCAATTACTAATTGGTTACTTACACGGTAACTTATCACCAGTCAACCAAGAAAAACGTGCTAACAGCTACGTCGCTGGCCGTTATGGCTCTTGGACTAAAGCCAAGAAGTTCTGGCAACAACATCACTGGTATTAAATTTAATTCTAAAACAACAAATGAGTGTCACAAAACCAACTGGTTTTGTGACACTCATTTTATTTTTACTAAAGCTAAAGATTGAAAGTGCTAAAACTAGTTCAATCGTTGCCATCTACTTATCATTAGAAGATTAGTATTTTCAGCGCTTCGCCGGCAGAATCAGTGGGCCATGGGGTCGGCTGCAGACAAAGGACGGTCTTTCGCCTCGCTTGAAAGCCTCAAAGAACGAGTCTTTCAAGTCGCCCCGCACTGTAACCTGGCAAAAAAACGCCAGCTAACAGTGCCGACACGGCCCGATGGTTCTGCCGGCTACGCTAAGATTGTTTTAAAACAAACCAGTTAAGTTTGTCAGCAACCTCAACATATCTGAAAGTTGTCTATGATAAATATGACTTTAATCGGATGCTGGGAGGTTGCCACTGATGGCATCGGTCGTGAAGGTGGTTTTAGTCCGGTGATTTTTCCGGACTTAGACCACGGACGGTCCAGGACAATTGCGTCATTTGCAAGTGTTCTGGGCGAGGGGCTAGACCGCTCCTCAGGCTAGCCCCGGTCCCACGACCGCATGTCATCAGTGTCAACCGGAACAGCTTACAAGTAGCTAATTTGTTTTAGTCTTTAGATTTTTATTAATGATCTATTTTTCAACTAGTCACTAATGACTAACAATGACTTGATAGCTTCCCGCTTATCCATGGCTTCATAGGCCTGCTGAACGTGGTCTAAATCAAAGCGCTTCGTGAACACCTTACCTGGGTGAACCGTGCCCTTTAACACGGCGTCCAATAAGACTTTGCGGTCATCACTCGTTACCGAAGCAATCCCACCCCGCAGGCCAATGTTTCGCCAGAATAAATTATTCGTATTCATTTCCGCTTTTTGTGGCACACCAACACGGCCAACAACCGCACCAGGACGCCCGACTTTAACCGCCGTATCAACTGATTGTTCAGTCCCAACGCACTCTAGAACCGCATCAGCCCCAGCACCGTCCGTCATCGCAAAGACCTTCTTCACGGCTTCGTCGCCACGTTCAGCAACAACGTCGGTTGCGCCGAATTCACGGGCTAACGCCTGCCGGTCAGCGTGACGGCTCATGGCGATGATCCGCTTAGCCCCTAACAGCTTTGCAGAAATGACGCCACATAACCCAACGGCACCGTCACCCATCACAACCACGGTGTCACCGGCTTTGACTTCCGCCGTCGTGGCAGCATGATAACCAGTTGCCATCACGTCCGCTAACGTTAATAGATCGTTTAATTGATCATCACTATAGTCGCTAGGTTGACCAGGAACTTTCACTAAAGCCCAGTTAGCGTTAGTGAACCGTAAATATTGGCCTTGATAGCCAACGATTTCATCATCGTCGTTATTGACACAGTCACCGTCAAAGCCCGCCAAACAAGCGGCACAGTGCCCGCATCCGTGCGTAAACGGTGCAATGACGAAGTCGCCAGGTTTAACGTTGGTGACTTCCGCACCGACACTTTCAACCACCCCAATCGCTTCATGACCAACGGCGGATGGCTGTTGCCGTTTAGAAATTCCACGATACCACCATAAGTCTGAGCCACAAACACAGGCCCGGACAATTTTTAAGACCGCATCCGTGGGTTTCTTAATTTCAGCTTTGGGTAACTCACGAGCTTCCATTTTACCGGGTTCTACAAAGACAGCTGTTTTCATCAATAATTCCTCCAATACTTTATTTACCACTTTACTATAGTCCCTTACAGTTACTTCAAGGCAAGGCTTTGCACCAAAAAATTCATCTCGTATTTGATTCCAGTCCTTAGCGTGACTTCACTAATGCTATAATGAAGCATCATCTTAATTGGAGTTGAAAATAATGGCAAAGTTTGAATTAGCAAGTCAGTATCCCAGCGGTCCAGCGCTCGGCGCGGCCGTTGAACAGATCAAAAATAACGCTAGTAACGGTTTAAGTGTGCGCTATGCAACGCGCAATGATGACGAAATCAAGTTCATCTTTACCGATATGAAAACCGGTAAGGTCACCGAAATGGCCTATGCCAAAAATAGTGACAACAGTTGGACATTCAACGCCGACGAATCGACCAATATTAACGATTTATTCTAGTAACGAACGCACGCTAAAAGACAACTAACTATTCAGAAATATACGCTAATTCTGAATAGTTAGTTGTCTTTTATTATGGTCGAAACGTGTGAAAAAAGACAGTTTGCTCCGCTTAACCCACCCGGTACCGCAACACGGTCTTTAACCGTTCAGGGGCAACTCGGCGTGCATCCGACAGGTAAATTTCCCGATGAACCTTACTGATCCGTTGCAATCCCTTGGCCGCGACAAGTTCGTCCATTTTGGCAAAGCTGCCGGGTTCATCATCGTAAGCCCCAACGTGCAAGATTTGTGCAACTTGCATCGCTTCAAAGCGTTGAACGGCAATCTCACCAATTAATGGCAATTGTTTTTTATCCCGGACCGCGGCGATCGTCGGTTGGATGAGTTCTTCCGGAACAAAGTCCGGCACCCGAATCATAATGTCATAACTAAATTCATTTTTATCCAAATGGTCCATCCGCTGACCCTTAGCCGTCAGTGACCAAACACCCTCTAAGGGGAAGACCACGTAATCCTCAAATTCAGCCGATTCACCGGCAACTTTTCTGTACGCCGCTTTAAGCCCATACGCGGCCGGATACAATGCTTCCAGCTTAGTTTTAAAATCCGCGCCGTTAGGATTTCCCGTCCCGTGTAAACTGATAAACCGTTGGGCGGGGACATCCAAAATGACCGGCGTCTGTTTAGCCATATAAAACGCCTTTTCCTGCTTGCGCCATTCGTACTTCACCATACCTCAGCTCCGTTCTCAATTATTACGTTAATTATACCGTAATGACTTACGATGTTGGTTGGTAAGCCACCGTATTTAACCACCAAAAAAGCGGGTACAACGGCCGCTACTTCACCGTGATACCCACTTTATTTACGCAACCCGCGTGCGAGTTGTAATTTTAGCTTTATTTAACATGACGGAACTAGTGACCACGGATAACGAGCTAAACGCCATCGCTAGGCCGGCTAATTCAGGGCTTAGCGACACGCCAAGGACAAAGAAGACTCCGGCTGCAACTGGAATGCCAAGCACGTTGTAAATGAACGCCCAGAATAAGTTCAGCTTAATGCGGCTGAAGGTTTTCTTGCTGAGTGCCAACGCCTTATCGACATCCCGCAAATCGTTTTTAACTAACACAATTCCACCGGCATCAATCGCCACGTCGGTCCCAGACCCCATCGCGATGCCGACATCGGCGACTGTCAGCGCCGGTGCATCATTGATACCATCACCAACGAAAGCCACCTTACCCGTCTTCTGTAAGGCTTGCACGTGGTCCGCTTTATCACCTGGTAAAACGTCCGCAATTACCTGGTCAATGCCGACCTGCTTAGCAACCGCGTCGGCGACCCGTTGATTATCCCCCGTTAACATAACGGTCTTCAGGCCCCGGGCTTTAAGATCAGCAATCGCCGTTTTCGAAGTGTCCTTCGCCACGTCTTGAATCGCAATCATCCCAATGATTTGGTCATCTAGACCAACGTAAACGACTGTTTTAGCAGCATCTTGTAACGCGGCTTCTTGTTGTTCCATCGCTGGATCGAACTTAAAGTTTGCTAATAACTTATGGTTACCAACGACCGCAGTATGCCCATCAACTTGCGCCTGAACGCCCTTACCCTCAACGGCTTGAAAGGCTTCAGCTGGCTGGTGTTGAATGGACAATTCCTTGGCCCGGTTTAAAATCGCCGTGCCTAACGGGTGTTCAGAAGCTTCTTCCAAACTCGCAGCAATCGCTAAAACTTGGGTTTGATCTCCAATTACGTCCGTCACTTGTGGTTTTCCCACAGTGATCGTCCCGGTCTTATCAAAAACGACCGTTTTGACATCATTAACGGCTTCCAAAACTTCACCGTTTTTAATCAAAATCCCCATTTTGGCCCCACGACCCGTTCCAACCATCAAAGCGGTCGGCGTCGCTAAACCAAGCGCACATGGGCAAGCAATCACGACAACGGAGACCGCAAAGATCAACGCGCTGGTCACACTCGCACCCAAGAAGACGTACCAAGTCAGGAAAGTCGCGATGGCTAAAATTAAAACGATTGGGACAAAAATATCCGAAACCTTATCCGTCAATTTTTGAATTGGCGCGTGGCTGTTCTGCGCTTTTTTAACTAATTCGACAATCTGTGACAACATGGTCTGATCGCCAACCTTATTGGCTTTGAACAGGAAGGTCCCGTTACTATTAATCGTCGCGCCAATCACGGCGTCATCGACATTTTTTTGAACCGGCATACTTTCGCCGGTCACCATCGACTCATCCACGTTGGAACTGCCCTCGATAACCACCCCGTCAACCGGGATCTTTTGCCCGGGCTTTACCCGAATAACGTCGCCTAACGACACCTGTTCCAACGGGATACGAACATACTCACCGTCCCGCAAAACTTCGGCGTCCTTAGCTTGTAAATTAACGAGTTTTTCAACGGCACTCGACGCGTTATTGCGCATCCGTTCTTCAAAAACTTGTCCTAATAACACGAAGGTCGTGACAAAGGCGGCACTTTCAAAGAACACCGCTTGGCCAACAATCATGGCATAAATGCTGTAAAAATAAGCAGTTGCCGTCCCAATTGCGACTAGCGTATCCATGTTTGAGTGGTGTTTCGTAAACGATGCCCAGGCGCTTTGAACAAACGGCCCAGCTGAAACGACCATGATGACCGTGGTTAAAATGAGCTGGGTCCAATTACCACCGGGCAACATCCAACCAAACGGCATTAAAATCATGTTGGCTAACATCGGCAGTGAAAAGACTAATGCAATCCAAAAACGTTTTGTAATACTCATACGCTAATCACAACCTTCCCACTGAACATGTCCATTCCACAGCTAAATTCAAAAATTCCGGCCTGATCAGTGGGAATTTTCACCGTCTGGGGTTGTTGGAGGGGCAACGCCGTTTTAAAATTGAGGGCGTCAGAGTGCACCACGTCTAAACAGCCTTGGTCACTGATTCGGGTAAACGTTAACTCAGCGGGAACCCCTTGCTTTAGCATAATGACTTGTGGGGCGTAACCACCGTTAACGACGACATTGACTTGTTGTTTTGTTTGCATCATTACGACCTCCGTTATTTAATCGTTAGCTTGCCGTGAAACATGTCCATGCCACATGCCCACTGATATTCGCCAGATTTGCTAGTGTCAATTTCAATACTTTCCGCCTGATCCTTAGGTAGGGCGCGGTTAATCCCAAAATCACTGAAAACAACGTGATCTAAACAACTGGAAGCATCCTTACGCGTAAAGTTCAAAACCGCGGGTACACCCTTTTTCAAGACAATGTGTTCAGGTGAATAGCCCCCACTAACTTCAATATTAATTTGTTGCTGGTTACCAGCCGTTTCGGCGCTAACTTCCGCTACTTTGTGTTTACCGAAGAACCACCAAGCAATAAATCCAATTACGGCTAACCCAACTAACAAAACGATAATTTTAATCATTTTAAACTCCTCCTCTTATTTCAAATTCTTATGCCATTTTTTATAAACGCTAAGTTTACATCTGTAATCAACAGAAGTAATCATACCGCCATCGTTTACAATTGTCAACGATAAAATTTACCCATTCTATGTAAAAAATCACCAGTCGTTTGGACTGGTGATCAATCATAATAACTTTGCTCTGAAATGCCTTTATCTCAACACTCATTGACAAATTTGCGACTAACCATCATTCTAAAAGCATCATTCTGAGGAGGTCTAAAATGAAAAGCTATCAATTTGAAGCAACAATTCACACCGCCACCACTGGTAAAGGCGGCGCCTACGTTATCTTTCCTTACGATATTCGCAAGGAATTCCATAAAGGCCGCGTCAAGGTCCACGCCACGTTTGACGGTTGCCCCTACGACGGTTCGATCGTAAACATGGGGGTAAAAACCGCGGACGGGCAAATCTGTTATGTTTTAGGGATCCTAAAAAGTATTCGTCAAACACTGCATAAAGATATTGGCGATACCGTTCAAGTCATTGTCACACCACGCTAATCAACCTAATTTAGAGACAAAAAAGGAGCTGCGACCGAAGTCACAACTCCTTTTAAATTAGGTTGCTTATTTTTGAGTGAAGCTCCACTTTGCTGCTGGGGCAACGCCGGCTTTAGTAGCAACGGCCTTGTTCTTAGCGTTAACAAGCTTGAACTTCTTAGCTGAAGTGTAACGCATGTAAACCGTGCTGCTCTTCTTTGAACCACTAGGCGTATAAGTTAACTTCCAAACGTTGGCAGTCTTAGTTGCAGCTGCTTTGTAGCTAGCATATGAAACTAACGTCTTTACTTTTTTATCGTTCTTGTAAAGTTTTTGGTTGAAGCCTTTTTTGGCACTGAATGACCAAACTTGGCTGTACTTGTTAGCCGTGTTTGACTTCCAAGTACCGGCTGGGGCTTTGATATCAAACTTCTTAGCGGCAGCTTTTTTAGCTGCGGCCTTCTTGGCAGCAGCTTTCTTTGCGGCTGCTTTCTTTGCGGCTGCTTTCTTGGCAGCAGCTTTCTTTGCGGCTGCCTTCTTGGCTGCGGCTTTCTTGGCAGCGGCTTTCTTTGCAGCAGCTTTCTTTGCGGCTGCCTTCTTTGCGGCTGCTTTCTTTGCGGCTGCTTTCTTGGCAGCAGCTTTCTTAGCTGCGGCTTTCTTTGCAGCAGCTTTTTGAGCAGCGGATTGAACCCGAATAATTTCGTAGTAGTAAGCTTTGGTCTTTGGGTTAGTTGCATAGACATAAACGTTGCTGTTAGTCTTCAACGTCTTAGCAAGTTTAACCGTGTACTTCCCGTTCTTTGCAGCCGTTGCAGAACCTAAATTCTTCTTAGCGTTCTTGGTTGCTTTAACCGTAATCTTAGAGCTCTTAGTTGCCGTCCCGGTGATGGTCTTAGAGTTATTATAGATGGCACTGACCTTCAAGCTTGGACTAGTAACCTTCTTCGTCGTCTTAGTTGCGGCATTTGCGGTAATCCCAGTAGTTGGTACCGTAACCGTCGCACCGATTGTGGCGATTGTTACTAAGCCTGTCAATGCGGTCATAAATTTTTTCATTATGATATCCCCTTAATCTCGACCGGATCTGTTCCGGCATTATTTTTGTAACCGCTTAGTAGTATAACAGCTTTTTTACAGTTTGATTACATAAATTAAGCTTTTTTACAAATTTTACAATATTTTAAGCGCAACTCGAACGCAAAAAACACCCATCAAGTTGTCCACTGTGGATAACTTGATGGGTGTTCTATGCTTTATTTTAGTTTTCCCCACTACTTGTTGAAATCTAAGCAGCCACTCGTTTGTTGAACTACTTGTGCGGCTAACTCATTGGCCCGCTTCATCGCAGTCGGCAATGACAGACCCGCCATCAAGCCTGCAACTAGCCCGCCACAATGATTATCACCCGCACCAATCGTATTAGTGACCGGCACACTTTCACCAGTGACCGTTTGACAGACCTGACCGTCATCAAAAATGGCGCCGTGCTCCCCGAGTGTGACAACGACGGGACAGTGCGTGACCTCAAATAACTTGCGCATCTTGTCCTGCAAACTTTCACCACCGGGCATTAAATGACCGATTTCGACTTCGTTACAGTGCACCATGACTTCGGCGCCTAAAATGGCCGTGCGAACGGCCGCGGGAAGGTGCGCAACCCGTGGTGACGGATCAAAAATAACGGTCGTGCCCGCTGGTCGTTGCGCCAGTGCCGCCAAAATGACCTGCGCTGATTGCGGATTTTCCAGCTCGTACCCGCTAATATAGAAGTAATCGTAAGCCGACAGATTAACCCGGTCAAACCAACTAGTTTGCCAATGTTGTTCAATCCCGTCGATGGTCAAAAAGGTCCGTTCCCCGTTTGGTTCCACCATGGCGAGGTCCCAGCCGTTATCCGCGCCAGTAACGGGCAGCTTCACGGGAACCTGTTTATGCGCAAAGTCCGCCCGCACCACGTCAGCATACTGGCCAACGCCAACGGGAACAAACAATGTCGCTGATTGCCCCGCCGCCAGAATAGCGCCATAAACGTTATAGGCACAGCCCCCAACGTGACTCGCCACCATTTCGCCAGTAGCGTCTTCGCCCGATAGCGGCAATTGTGGCACGTCGACAACGATATCGACAAAAACGGCCCCTAAGACTAACGCCCGGCTCATGATTGCGCCTCAGAAACCCCAGTCTGCTTGGTAATCAATTTGACGATGAACATGCAAATGATTGCGACAATCGCCGCGACAAACACGCCTAAACTATTATTGCGGAAAATACCGCGCGCGAACGGACCGCTCCAAACCGCATTATTAGTGAACAGGAATCCAGTTAACGTTGCGATTCCCCACGAAACAATACCACCCCAGTTATAGTGCACCCGGGAACTCGGTGTCATTAACGCCACGTCATATCCGTTCATTCTAAACATCGCACTATCACACAAGAAGATTGCGACCCAACTGGCTAGACAGATACCGAGGAAGCTGAGAAAAATTTCAAAACTTCCCAAAAAGTTGCCTGAGATAAACAGGACGTATACCGGAATCAAAATCACGATTGCCCCATGCAACGTTAACGAAACTGGCTGTGAAATTCGAATGCCAATCGTTGCTAAGTTAATTCGTGCTGAACGTAGTGACACAATACATTGTGGAATCAACCCACCAGCCGCCACTAAGAAGTAGATGACGCCAAACCAGCTTGGTAAAGCTGAATACATCATGCCGAACGGATCCTTGGCCGTTGCCAGACCCGGTTTAATCGTACTCAACAGGACACCGCCCGCCATCAATAAGAATAATGGAATCGCGCCACCCAGAGTTGTACTCCAAAAAGTATGACTTGGTCGGGTTCCCGGCCGGACGTAAGCGCCCCAATCAGCCGCAGCCATTGACCAAGAAATTCCTGAGCCAGCGGCAACGATACTAATTGCGGGTAAAACACCAGTCAACCAGCTCCCGCTTGGTCGACTTAAAGCCACTTGCCAGTTGGCCTTCATCAAAAAGAAAATCAAAATAACAACGGTTAAGGCCCCAAAAACATAGCTGATCCAAGTTTGAATCTTACCTAACGCTGCCTCTGTTAAAAGCCCTGAGAATAAGACTAGTCCCCCAAAAACAGCTAAGGCAATGGCTTTAGTAAGCCCATTTTTAGGAACGTTAATCACGTCATACATCGCAATCAGTAACATGGTCCCGGTAATAACGTTAACCGCTAACCAGCCGACCATGTTAAACCACGCGATGGCGTTAGGAATCTTGTTCCCATACGTTCCGTACGCCGCCCGACTCAGCTTAAACGTTGTGACGCCTTCGCGTTGGCCAATCATGGCAACCCAACCGGGCACTAAAAATGATAATCCCCCAATTAATGATGCAAAAATTGCTTGTCCAAATGACAGGTGGTAAGCCACGATCATGGCACCGAAAACAAAGCCCATAATTCCCACGTTAGCGGCAAACCAGTTATAAAATAATTTATTTGGCGTTAAGGTTTTATCCCTATCCAAAACTTTGACATTTTCATTATCCATTCAATTTTCTCCCCCAAAAAAGCTAAGTCATTGTTACCTTCATAATTTGATCCGCGTAACGCTGCAAGTCATGTTGCGGATTACGCTGATCAATGATTTGACACCACGCCGGATCAATCGCGGCTGCCCCATTTTTAGCGCCACAGATTGCCGTCGCCATCGCGCCAATCGTGTCCGTATCGCCACCAAGGTTGGCACACATTACCGCACACTTTTGAACGTCCCGCGTGTAATAGGCAATCGCCACGGCCGCTGGGACACTCTCTGACAACATGGTCCCAGTACCGAGCAAGTCATAAACTGCTCGACTAAACCGGGGCGCATCAAATCGGTATTCATCAGCAAGCTTTAACCCTAACTCAACGCGGGACCGCAGTTTTGCCGCCCACGTCGGTGCCCCAAGCTGATAACCCTGATCACAGGCCCGCAACGCGTAGGTCATCATGGCATCCCAATCATCGTCCGCCATCGCCGCCGTCACCGCACCGGCAATCAAGCTAGCGCCCCCCAGCGCAACATCGCTTGAATGCGTGATTTTGGTCACAGTGGCCACCATGGTGACTAAGTCATCCAACTGGTCCGGTTCAAATAACGTTCCTAACGGTGCAATCCGCATTCCCGCACCATTTGTCAGGGCTTGTGCCGTAATCTCCTGAACTGGTTGTCCCGCTTTGATTGCCAGTAAGGCCGCTTTACTGCTCGGACCCAATATATTCTCTTCCCAAGCATTCGCCGTATCGGCCCAAGCCAAGATATGCTGCACTAAGTTGACGGACTGTGGTTGCCATTGTGTTTCAATTAATGAATCTAGAATCGCCAAGGCTTGACCAGTATCATCGGTATACTCCCCGGCCCGATAATTTTTCGCCACCGCGTTACTTGCGGGACCGTCCACAAAGGTCGTGATTCCCTGTGGAAACACCCGCTGAATCGTGGCGATTGGCCAGAGTTCGGTGGGCATCCCCAGCGCATCCCCAATTGCTTGCCCGTACAGTGTGCCTAGTACCCGGTCACGCGTCCGCCGTTTCATCATTTCTCTCCTTCCTAACCTAAATAATGATTGTCACTAGGTTAAATGTTGATTGAATACACTAAAATCAGCATACCAACCGCGTGTTGTGAACCTGTAAAAATCATGCAAAGTTTATGTATTTTTATTAACAGGTCAAAAAACGCATCTGTCTGTGGATAACTCCAGACAAATGCGTTTTATTTAGCTCACCATGGGACGTCGACGCTAATATGTGAATTAAAATGTTCTTGCTGCTTTAAGCGCGTCAGGCGTTCCGCTTGGCGTTGTTCATAACCTTCCATCACAAAGGCGTACTCCGGCTTGTCCGCGATCAACGTCGGCAGTTCAATACCCGGTTGCGTCACGACAAAGGTTGAAAAACAGGTCAATCCGAGAAACCGTTCCCCAGTTTTCAAATGTTCCCCAATAATTTTCGTAAAGACTTCAATCGAGCGGTGACCGACCCCCGAAACGTACGACTCCGCACACATCGAATCTTGGACCCGGAACGGCATCAAGAAGTTGACTTGATCGACCGACGCCGTTACGGTTTCGATTCGTGCCAGTCGTGACGCCGCAATTGACGAGTTATCGTCAACAGTAGCTAAAATTTTACCGCCAAATACGGTATCGTGTTCATTCAAATCCGCTGAAAAAACCCGGTGATTACTGATTGATAAAGTTTGCGATCCTTTGATTGTGTCCATCATGCACCCCCGCAGATACTTATGTTCAAATATGGTTAATTCTATTTTAGAGGAAGACCGGTCTTGAATAAAGCAGATTATGGAAAATCAAACGATGTTAACCATCAATTTTATCCACAAGTGGATAAGTTTACCATAAGCTGTTTTCCACAAGCTGGTGATTTACTCGTTAGAATTGCCCGCTAGCTATGGTTATATTTTTAAACTTAATATAAAATAACTAATAGTTCGACCTACTTGGGGAAGCAGGTCGGATTCAAAATTACTTTTGAGGAGTGAATTTAATTATGAAGAGACACGCCGCCACTTGGACTAAGTGGTTCTTAATGCTCGTGTTGCTACTCGGTAGTGTTACCGCAACCACTGCGGTGACACCCGCTACGGTCGCCCACGCGACGACCGTTTACGTAACCCGGACGGGGAAACATTATTTTTATAACAAGCACGACCGCGGGTTGAACCGTGCCAAAAAGGTCTACGCCGTATCATTGACGACCGCCAAGCACCGTGGATTAACGTTATCCGGCACTGAAAAGGCACCGGCTAAACGGAAGGTCGTTAAGAAGAAGACCGTCAAAAAAGTCGCTAAGAAGAAAAAAGTGACAAAAAAGAAAGCCGTTAAGAAAACAACTAAGAAAAAGGTTGCTAAAAAGAAACCAGCAAAGAAGAAAAAAGCCGTTAAAAAGACGACTAAAAAAGTCACAACCAAGTACCGTGTAAAAGTTGTCAACAAGAATCGGCCAGGCTTCAGTAAGGCGACCCTTTCCATTAAAAAGGGCCCGTGGCAAAAGTATGGCCAATTAGATGTTTATAACCGGGCAACGGCCGCTAACGCGTTGCTTAACAAAAAATTGATGCCTACAGCCAAAAGAGAAGCTTTATATATCAACCCAACTGGTTGGCATAACAAGCGGATCAGATCCGGCTGGTTATATAACCGGAGCCACCTCATCGGCTACCAATTAACTGGTCAAAACAATAACATGAAGAACCTGATTACGGGAACGCGCCAATTAAACGATCCCGGCATGTCGAAGTATGAAAACAAAGTGGCCGCCTATTTAAAAGCGAGCCCTAAGCATTACGTTCGTTACCGGGTCACTCCCGTCTTTAAAAACCATGAATTGCTCGCCCGCGGGGTTAAAATGCAGGCTCAATCGATTGGTTCAAAGAAGATTAAATTCAATCTTTACCTGCCGAACACCCAACCCGGCATGAAATTAAACTATGCCAATGGTTTGAGTAAGGTCGCAAAGTAAAACTAATTTAATCAAAACTGGAATATAATAAAAGATAGCTGTTCAGAAATCATTTAACGATTTCTGAACAGCTATCTTTTTGTGGCTTGAACTTTCTAGCCGAAACGTGCACCAAAAGGCAATTTATTCCGCTTAACCCGGAACCAGCGACTATCCCAAGCCCAGGAATAATCGCCGGTTCCACGTTAATGCTCACAAATTATTCGCCTTTTGTCACACTCTGATCAATAACTCAGTGCGCGGTAGCCGTCACGCTTCCAATGCGATTTAAAGCTCGAAATGGTCATACTCGTTTTACGATTTGTCCACGGGTCGTTATAGTAAATCCGCGTTGGGCTGTAGCCCGTCATCGTCAAGGCATGGGTGTTAAACCCATCAGCACCGGTGACCCATAACGTCACGGGGTGCTTCTTATTGATCTGTTTCTTTAACCGGGAAACGGAAACGCCGGTCAAATTAACGGCCGAGTGAGCGTGGCGCTTCACTAGTTTCATCAAGCCAGCTGGGTAAATGGTCCAGCCATAACTCGTGTAAGGGTTGCCGACAAATCCCTTATTCGGGTTACTACTCCGTGGCATCTCAAGCGCTAAGCTGTTCTTGGTCACTTTGCAGTCCTTATACCGTAGCATCATGGTAACCGCCGTAATTTCACACCCGGTTGGTAATTCTGGACGTTGGGCGATCAACGGCACGTTTAACTTCTTTGCCGCGTACTTCCAATGGGCTTTGTGATACCGAGACTTAGTTGCGTTAACCGTGAAAGTTTTCGTCGTCAAACTGTGAGTCGCGTTAACCGTAAAGTTTCCCTTCGAATTGGCCTTGGCCGTTCCCACAACCTTCTTCGATGCCACTAATTGAACGGTTGCACCAGCCACCGCGTGCCCGGTAACTTTTTTATCGTGCACTGCGATGTGCGTTAACTTTTGTGGTGCCGTGTACTTCCAAGTAGCCTTCTTATAGCGGGATTTAGTTGCACTCAGATTAAACGGCTTGGTGCTGACCGTCTTAGTCGTATGAACGGCAAACGTCCCCTTCTTATTGGCGACTGCTCGTCCTAATAATTGCTTTTTCAAATTGGTGACTTTCACCGTAGCACCGGCCGTAGTGTGGCCCGTTACTTTATGCTTCGTCACTTTGACTTTGCTAACCTTGAGGGGCGCCGTATACTTCCAGCTAGCGGCATGATACCCTGACTTCGTTATTTTAAGTGTAAATGGTGTGGTATTAACCTTTTTGGTGGCATGGATCGTAAACTGGTCATTTGAACTAGCCATCGCCGTGCCGACCGTTTTCTTTTTCTGATTAACGAGTTTGATCTTAGCGCCAGCCAACGTTTGCCCGCTGACAGTCGTCTTCGCAACCTTCACCTTGGATACTTTCAGCTTAGCCGTGTATTTCCAAGTGGCACTTTGCATGTCGGTCTTAGTGGCTCGCAAGCTAAACGATGTACCGCTTAGTCCAGCCGCCAACTTAAAGTTGCCCTGCGCATCGGCCTTGGCGGTTCCTAAAACGGCCTGATCTAAGCCCACTGCTTGTACCGTGGCCCCGGCAGTGGTGTGCCCAGTAATCGCCGTCTTCGTCACTTTGACATCCGTCAGCGCTAAAGTTTCCTGTACCTTTTTGGCGGTTGTGGTTGACGTTTGATTGGTTGCAACAGTCGGCGCATCCAGCCGTTTAGCCGGATGACTCGCACTAGTACTGGTTGTCCGACTGGAACTTTGTTGACTCGTCTGCGTCGAACTCGTCGCTGTCGTACTAGTGGCAACTGCGCTAGATTGACTAGCCGCACTCGGTTGGCTAGTTTCAGCCGCCCGCCCCGTCACCGGTGCTAAGATCACACCTAACGCCAGCGTAGTCGTTAATAGTAACCTCTTATTAAGGCCCATAATTTCCTCCAAAAAATCCTACTCAACAAGCCCCATCCTATTAAGTAAATTTATTTTTACCCCTAATAAGTAATCTAACCGTTTCCTGACTAGAATGTCAACAGCGGATAGAAAGCGATTTCTTTTCTCCCTATATAAGTAGGTGAACACAAAAAAGGCCGTGATTACGATCACAGCCTTCGTCGAATTTATTTTGAATATCATCCAATAACTACCTATTAGTTAGTAATCATTTTCGTCTTCAATAATGTGTTCCTGCGTTTGGCGAAAAATCGTGATGATGTGTTGGTCACTCAATCGATAATGAATATTTCGACCACGCCGAGCGTTGGACACTAGGTTCAGTTGTTTTAAAACGCTTAGTTGGTGTGAAATCGAGGACTGGCTCATCCCTAACGTGTCCGCAATTTCACCCACACTTAGCGGTGTCTCAGCCAGTGCCAAGATAATCTTGACCCGGGTCATATCACCGAAGGCCTTAAAAATATTCACCATTGCGCCTAGGGACTCATCGTTCGGCAGTTCTGCTTTTAAATTAGTCAGTGCCTTTTGGTGTTCCTGCTCAAAGTTTTCTTCTGCCATACATAATCCTCTTATTTGTTTTCGTTGAAAATTCTTATGAATCATTCCATTATAAGCCACACATGAATCATCGCTCACGTATTCATGTAAACTCTTTCCGGGGGGCTTGTCAACTGAAAGACGGCGCTGCGCACCAGTATCAACACAAGTTATGGCAAAAAGGCAACAGCAATAGCCGCTACCTCTGGACTACTTGATTAAACCTACCTTATAACCATAATCAATCAGTTTTTGAGCAGTCATAACTGTCGTGTTCTCTATCTGTCTTTCGCCTGACTTCAGACGCCTAATCATACTAATGTCAACACCCGATCCCTTACCAATTGCATACGCTGTCATGTTACTATTAATAACTTGCGCTACTAGTTCCTTAATGTTCATACTTTGCATTGAATTACATCCCCTAATAAATTAGATATATGTAAAAGTGAGCACCGGTTTAAGCGGCTTTCGCAAGTTCAGAGGCAACTCAACCACAGCCCCCATTAACAACCCTTACTAACAAAAAAGGGCAGCAATTTTTATTGCTGCCCACCTTTTAACCTAATCATGTTAACCCCTAGTTTAATGCGAACACGCCCCATATTAATGAAAAGAAAAAAATGGCAATTGCAAGAGAAATACCGGCTAAAACAAAATAATAAATCGCTACCCCAATACTTGCAACCACATGGCAAAAATCTATAAATCTATCCATCAACTAACACCCCTCTAAAAAATATCAATTCCCATAAGACTAAGCACCAATCCTAAAAAGAAAAATGTAAACGGTATCCAGATAAAAATCCCCGGTAATAAATTCCAAAAGCTAACGTCATCATAATCTGATTTTTTCATTTTAAGAATTTCCATTCCTTTTTCTTATTATTTTACTATTACCGCGTTAATAGCACACGTTATTTTTAAGTGTTTGGACATGTTTTCTGCTTATACATCTCATTACCTTGCTGAATTTGTCCTGTGCTAAAGTTTAGGCACAAAAAAAGGCCCGCGTGCGCACGCCGACCTCTTAAACCAGTTTAAACTTTTGCCCGGGTTTCACCGTAGACTTCCGCCGCTATCAACGCGATTAAAACACCCGCCACGGCTGTAATCACTAAGATCCACCAACTAATAACGTCTACTCTAAGAACGAAGAACGACTGGTTCCACGGTCCCCAAACGGGTAGCCACGCACCTAACAAGTGCAACTTTAAGAATGATCCGCCAATGAGTAACCCACTAATCAGTGTCGCCCAAATCCCCACTTTGCGTCCGTGCGCAATCAGGTACAGCGAAAGCAAGTTTGGTAAATAAACAATCACATTGATTAGTAACAAGCTCAATGTGAACCGGTACCCCCAGCCCATCGCTTGGCGCATATGATCACAATCATGGATTGCAATCACCATCAACATCCCGACGTTTGCAAACATCAAAGTCACAATGTGGCCCGCCTTTAACGGGTTAAACATGGTCACCGGCCGTTGTTGTGCCGCCGTGCAAGCCGTCACCCCGACGACAAACATCACTAGTCCCAGTAAGCCATGGACAATCGTCCCATCAATACTGTGGCCCAACCACATCAATCCGGCCGCCGCAATTTCAATTATAAATAGCAATACCACTAAGGTTAAATAACTCACGCGTGCTCTCAGATTCATTAGTATCAGATCCTTTTGAAATAATCATTACCTAGAGTATACACCCACAAAAGAAAGCGTATTCATTCGTTTTGAAACCATCATCACAAAAAAAGCCGACCCGTAAGTCGACTTTCTCGGTAACTAATTAGCCCTTAAACGCGCGTGTAATGTTCCGCTAAACGGTCACCACACCACTGCACGATTTGAACGATGACAATCAAGATGACGATGACACTAACGAGCACGCCCGTATTATAGCGGTTGTACCCGTATTGAATAGCTAAGTCCCCGATACCACCAGCGCCAATGGTCCCAACCATTGCGGAGTATCCTAACAGACTGATCAAGGTCAAGACAACGCCACGGATCAATGCGGGCAACGCTTCTGGGAATAAAACTTCTTGAAAAATCAGGAAAAAACCGGCTCCGGTCGACCGTGCTGCTTCCACGACCCCTGCGTCAATTTCCGCAAACGCCCCTTCTGCTAAACGGGCAAAGAACGGAATCGCCGCTACGGACAAGGAGACCGCACCACCTAATGGCGTATACGGGTCACCAGCGACTAACTTGGCAAACGGGATCAGCACCACCATTAAAATTAGAAATGGTAAGGAACGAATGGCGTTAATAATGAAGCCACAGATACTATTGACGATGGGACGGGGCGCAAACAGCGGGTTGGAAAAATAGTACAGGAATAGGCCAATTAAGGTGCCAAAAATAATACCAATGAACCCGGAGATAAAGACCATTTTAGCCGTATCCCACAACGCCGTTCCTAAATTCTGTTGTAAAATCGTAATCGTTTCATTCATGACTAGCGACCTCCTCTACGTAATCGACCCGTGCCTGAAAGGCTTGAATCGCCCGACTGACCGCAACTGGTTTCCCCGTTAAATAAACAACGAGTACCCCGATGGCCCGGTCTTGGATAAATTCCACTCGACCTTGAATAATATTAATGTCGACGTCGGTTTCCTTTGCAATCTTCGTAATGATGGGCGTCAGTGAATCACTCCCCCGATAGCGCAAAGCCAGTAACTGCCCGGATTGGCTCGTTACCTGAGCCTGAACCTTTTCCGGTAACTTAGTGTCCAAGAACCGGCTGACCAGCCGTTGTCCCATGTCTGATTGTGGCGCCGCAAACAGGTCGTAAGTGGATGATTGTTCCACTAATTTTCCATTTTCCATGACGGCAACCCGGTCAAACAGACTGCGGGCCACTTCCAGTTGGTGGGTAATGAATACGATCGTAATATTGAGGCGCTGATTGATGCCCTTTAAAATCTCAATGATTTCTTCAGCCGTTTCCACGTCTAACGCACTGGTTGCTTCATCACATAACAAGATGTCGGGGTCGTTAGCGAGCGCCCGGGCGATCCCGACCCGTTGCTTTTGCCCACCAGATAGCTGGCTTGGATAATTGTCTTGACGGTCCGCTAAACCGACTAACTTTAAAAGTTCCGTAATTCGGGCGGGCTGCTTCTTTTCTGGGTAACCGCCGGCAGTGAGTGCAAACGCCAAGTTTTGTGCCAAGGTCCGGTTATTAATTAAGTTAAAGTTTTGAAAAATGAAGCCAATCTTGCGCCGAACCTGTGCAATTGTTTTTCCATTAGCACGGGTCAAATCAGTTCCATCAACGACCACCTGACCCTTACTAGGAACTTGTAAATAATTGATGGTGCGTACCAATGTTGACTTACCGGCGCCGGACAAGCCGACAATTCCAAAAATCTCGCCCTTTTCAATGCTGAGGGAGACATCCTTGACCGCGGATACCGTCCGGCCCTTTTGCTTAAACGTCACATCAATATTTTTTAACTCAATTTGACTCATACTAGGGCCTCCCTACTGCCACGACGTTGGTTTGTCGAAATCTTTAAATTGCGACTTAGCGATGGCTTGCTTGAATTCTTTACTATTCAAAACGGATTTGACCGCCTTCGCAAAGGCTGCGTTTTTATTGCTCGTTTTAACGACGAAAACTTCTTTGTAGTCGTCTTGTAGTTTTTCTAACGCCAAAGCTTTAGAAGGATTCAACTTAGCACTCCAAGAGTAGTTCCCAGGAACGACGGTGATTGCAACGTTGCTTAGTGATTGTGGCAATTGTGCGGCGTCCAAAGTCTTGATTTTTAAATTCTTTGGATTAGTTGCAATGTCGGCCTTGCTAGCCGTCGTCACGTTAATGTGTTTTTTCAAAGTAATTAATTTTTGTGCGGCAAGTAACTGTAAGGCGCGAGCTAAGTTTGACGGATCATTTGGAATGGAAACCGTGGCACCGTCCTTTAAAGCACTCAACTTGCTAAGCTTCTTTGAATAGATCCCCATGCCTAACGTTGGCGTTTCAGAAATTGCGGATAATTTTAAATGGTTCGCTTTAGCAAACGTCTTTAAGTAAAGTGAGTGTTGAAACAAATTAGCATCGATTTCGCCAGAATTCAACGCCTTATTAGGTTGTACGTAATCGTTAAATTCTTTCGTAACGACTTTGTAGCCTTTCTTTTCCAGCAACGGTCCTAACACCTTCGTCGCCATGTCTCCGTAAGGGCCCGCAGCCACACCAATCTTAACCGTCTTTAACTTACTGCCACTGGCTTGACCAGCACTGTTACGACTAAAGCCCCAAATACCTGCAAAAACGACGATGACCCCAACTAACGCTAATAACCACTTTGTATTTCTTCTCATAATCTAATCCTCATCTCTCTTTTAATTTTAAGGTAATAAAAAAAGCCGTCCTGTTATCTAAAAATAACAAGGACGACTTCCACGGCCGCGGTACCACCTTAATAGTGTCACTAGGACACCCACTCATGCAGAACTAACTGCTGCGATAACGGGCATTTGCCGCAACTGGCTTACGCGTACGCTCACCAATTGAACTCGTTTAAAAAGACCATCTTCACAACGCGCTCCGGATCACCTTTCAGCAGGCGGTGACTCTCTGTTGCCGGTTAACAATTGCTACTCATCTTTCTTGATGGCTCTAATTATGGCTAAACGATTAAAAATTGTCAAGGAATTCTTTAATCAAATTTTAATCAACGGATTCATGGGCCCTCAAAAAGGCCGTGCCAGCTCCCTTTAAACGGTATAATATTAATATATTGATAATGAAACTTTTCTCTAAGAAGGTGTTTTTATGCAACGTCATAAGGGATTCACTGCACTTGGAATCGTGCTGGTTGCCATCAACATGCGGTTACCCATCACGGCCATTCCGCCCATCTTGCCAAATCTCCAACAAGCTAGCGGTTTATCGGCAACGGTGGCTGGGTTACTCACTTCAATTCCACTCCTGACCTTCGCGATTTTTTCATCGGTCTTCACCAAAGCTAGTCAGCGCTGGGGCGAATTTAAAGTTCTCCTGATTGCTTTTATCATTTTAAGTTGCGGTGCGGCTTTACGGATTTTTCCACAGGTCACCCCACTACTACTGGGGACCTTTTTAATTGGCTTGGGCATCGATGGTGGTAACGTCATTATTCCAGCAGTCATCAAAGACCGCCTGCCAAACCGCCCCACGTTAGGCGTTTGCCTGTATACCACCGCAATGGTTCTGATGAGCTCACTTGCGACTGGGATCGTCGGGCCACTAACGGCTAAATACTCGCTGACAACGACCATGGTCGGCCTCTTCGTGCTCTCCCTAGTCAGCGTCATTGGTTGTCTATTACTGATTGACCGACATCCCACCGATACTGTGAAAGCTACTAATGCCACCACTAAACTGCCAAAATCAATTTGGACTGACCGGCTGGCCTGGTTGATCACGCTCTTTTTTGGGATTCAAGCCTTGCTGTACTATTCACTAGTGACGTGGTTGCCAAACATCTTCCAAACGGTTGGCTACGACGCTGACGTGGCCGCCATGCTCGTGACGATTTTACAATTAGCTTGCCTAGCGTGCGCCCTGCTGACGCCGATCTTTGCCAGTTCTAAGTTAGGAAAACGGCTGATGCTGTGGATTATCGGGATTGGCTTTGGCCTTGGAACAATTGGCGTTTACTTGCCACTACACACCCTAGCTTTTGGTATCGCGTTAGCCTTATTGATGGGCGTCGCTTCAGGTTTTTCATTCAACCTTGCCATTATCTTTTTCACGCAAAAGACCAGCAATCCGAGAGAAACGATTGAAGTCTCCGGCATGGCGCAGACCTTTGGCTACCTTTTTGCCGCCGCTGGTCCCTTTTCATTCGGGCTCTTAAAGAGCTGGAGCGGAACGTGGCTGAGCACCTTACTGAGCTGTCTAGTCCTCGCAATCGCGATTTTAGTGATTGGCTTCTTAATTGAACGGCACACTAACGTTTTTCAATAGAGTTATCGTTCAATAAGTTAGTTAACATACCTAATACCTAAAAACATTACTATGAATCATCAAGCAAGATATAGAATGTATATGGTTCATAGATGTTTAAGGTAAACGGGTTACATTTTTAACACTGGGGAACCCGAAAATCCTAAACACTATCAGCCAGTGGTCATTTAGCTGGGGGAATTCATACCCGTACTATTTGTTGCTCGCGGGAGCCAAATACTACTTACATTACTTGGGGCACCAGCTTATAATGGCAGTTCAGTTAAACAAGTGCCGCAATTAGTGTGACATCACGATGAGGGGGTTGTGGTGTTTTTTTGTCTATTTTTTCTTTAATTGATGATCAAAAAAGCAGCCATACCAACCATTCGTCCCCCGGTTGATACGTCTGCTTAAGCGATGATATTCAGATTATTACCGTGCGTCAAACTGGTTCGAGAAATGACTCAAGATCTCATACCCCGCCTGCTTCACGTCGTCGGCACTGTTACTTTGATTGGCAAAAAGAATAATTCCCTGACCATTGTTCTTCGTCAGTTGAACCCAGTTACCCACGTGGTTCTTGGCCAACGTGCCGTAAACGGCCTTCACGTTACCATTGTGACGAACGTACATCCCGCCAGAATAACCGCTACCGGATTTACTATTAATGTTGGTTAGATAATGGTAGTCGGAACTATTAAGAATCTTACCGTTCTTCAACCCATGTTCAAAGGTTTCGTAATCGTTAACGGTTGTGTACATATTACCCGCACCAATAATATACGATAACAACTTATCGTTAGGATTAACTCCGTGTTGATAGTTCTTATTAATATACTTGTAACTGCGAGCCTTCACGTACTTACTTGAAACGGAATTCCACATATAGGTATGCTTCAATCCCAGTGGTTTAATAATTCGTTGATTCAAATTCTGCTCATATGACTGGCCCGTAACCGACCGGATAATTCCCGCTAACAAAATATAATTATCATTATTGTAATGATACGACTTCCCAGAAACACCCGACTGATTGATTCGGGCTACCGCTTGATCAATGGCCTGCTGTTCACTCAACTTTTGACTAGGAACAACCTCTGAATTATGATCAGTAATTCCCGACGTCTGCGTCAGTAAATTCCCGACCGTAATATTATTAGCACCCTTTAGGCCCGGGTACCACCGACTAATCGCCGTATTTTGGGTAATCCGTTTTCCCTTTTTTTGCGACTCGGTAATGACTTGCACCATCATCGAACCCGTCATGGCTTTTTGCAAGGAAGCCCCTTGATACACGACGTTCGACTTGTTATTTAAGACTCGGCGACCATAGTTCGCGTAGCCGACCCCTTCAGCGTCACGGTTATTTTGCTTGCCATTGATTACGAGCACCTTACCGCGCAAGTGATACTTGTTCATGGTCTGTTTGATTTCCGTTGCTAAATACGTATTGACTAACGGTTTCTTTGTCGTGGTGTAACCATGCCAAACCCAGCCTTTTTGGGTACCGCTAGTAACGTAGTAGTAAACGGCATTTTTGACCGTCATCTTTTTAGTGGCTTTAAACTTAGTAAATTTATTTAACTTATATTTGGTCTTAAAGTTAGTGTGATGGCGCACAACCTTGAAGCCGAACACTTTTTTCTTGCTCGTCGCAGCCCGGTACGCTGGTTGAACGTACACCGTCTTATTGATTTTTTTACTCTTACCAGCGACATATTGAGGCGTATACGGTTGCGTATAGCCGCGCCAAATCCAACCACTCTTCTTTCCAATCTTAAAGTGGTAATAGACGCCCTTATCAATATTCATTCGCTGATCAACATACAAAAGATTAAGCTTGTTGAGCCGATATTTTCCCTTCAGGCTGATTCGTTGATTATTACCCGCAACGCCGTTGATGACGTCGTACGCTTTGTGCGTTGAATTTCGATATGTAGGCTTGATCTGAACGGCGTCATTGACCGTTTGGTACTTCGATGTTAAGTGGATTGGCAACGTTGCAGCTTGTACAACGGTCGAGCCACCGTGTTTTTCTTGAAGCGTTGTCTGACCAATGGCAAACGTCACAACGATTGTAACGACCCCGGCCAGCAAACTCATCCGGCCGAAGCGACTAACTAATTTACTTGTCATACTAATATTTTTCATAAAATTCATAATTTTCTCCCTGAACCATTGTATAGTTCGGGCGGGACGTTATCAAGCCACATCGGGACATAATTATTAATTTATGTAAATAAAATATATGATTGCAGTAATCTAAAAAAATATTGAGGGCTATTTTTTTAATGAAAACCGGACCTGAGAGAAAACTAAAATAACCGCTCAGAAATATTTCTCTGAACGGTTATCTTTCCATTATTGCGGTCGAAACATGTGGTAAAAAACAGTTTGTCGCGGAAACTCAACCACAAAAGGAATTGCGGCAATAAACTAAGTTGCTGAAATAACTATAAAGGTGTATATGATAGCTAATATGGCAATTACGAGTAGTAGTAAAACGCCTAATAATTTGTGCCAAATATTCTGAGAAAAATACGGTAAAAACTCAAGATATGTTCCTATTAGCAAGATTCCTGCACCTGATCCACCTAATTTGAAATTGGTGTTTACTGCAATAAAGGGCACTACGAGTATAGCCAGTATACCAATGCCCCCCATTAAATTGACTATGTTATTTTCTGAAATGAAATTGTATTTCATTGATATGACCATCCTTTATATTTCCAAGAACGAACAGTAAATTTTCTTCCATAAAAAAAGCCTCAGGAGGCTTTTTTATGAAGTGTGTAATAATTTTTTTAAAATATAGCTAGCTAGAGCGGTAGCACCAGTGAACCCTCCAGCCAATGCGACTATTACTGAGACTCCCACACCGATTGGTACGCCAGCATGAGCTTGGCAGCTTGAACACTGTCTAATTGTTGACTGGTTAAACTCTGTTTTAAGATGTTATATAGTTGTTCATCAGTTAAATAATAAACCACAGTCCCTTTTACAATCTAGCTTAATTAGCCTTCTACAACTTTTTGCAACGCGTTCAAATCCGCTTGCTGATTCAATACCGTGACCAACTCACGCGTCTTAGGATCATAAGTCATTGAATCAAAAACTTTGACCGTCTTTGATTGATCACCCGTCACTGCCATTTGTAAGTCGGCCAACTTCGAAAAGACGTTAACCTTAGGCGCCGCGTCAAACATGGCCGCCATATCTGGTAACATTTCTGCGAGTGGTAACCGGTTCGTGTAGTTACCGCTGTTAAAGTACGCCCGTAAACAGAACATCAAAATGGCCCGCTCGTACATTGATAATTTGCTCAATCGCTGCTTTAAATCTGATTCCATTATTAAACTACCATCCTAATTTTTGACTTCTAAATTATCATAGCACATTCTGCGCCAATTTCTAAAAGGTCGGGTTATTAAAAAGGAACCGCCAGCACCCTTCAATGCTTGCGGTTCCTTTTGTGTTCACATTACTGAATTATCCTATTCCCAATCGTAATCGGTGGGGTCTTGTAACCCGCGGCCGGTTGCTTTGTCCAACATGATTCGTTGTTCAAAGTGGGCCACGTTGCGCTTCGTTTCCTTAACCATATCAGGGTTAACGGAAACGTAGTCAATGCCACTTTGAATCAAGAAGTTCGTGAAGTCAGGGAATTCTGATGGTGCTTGTCCACAAATTGAAACGGTCTTGCCATCTTTATGCGCCGTCTTAATCAAGTGGCGGATGGCCCGTTTAACGGCTAAGTTGCGTTCGTCAAATAGACTTGCGACCGTGTCGTTATTCCGGTCACAACCAAGCAACAACATCGTTAAATCATTCGATCCGATTGAGTAACCATCAATGAACTGGTTAAACTTATCAGCCAAAATGATGTTGGATGGAATTTCTGCCATCATGTAAACCTTGAAGTCCGCGTTACGAACTAAACCTTGGTCACGCATGATATCAGTCACTTTCTGCGCTTCGCCAACTGTCCGGACAAACGGAATCATTACGTTTAGATTCTTCAAACCAAATTCGTTACGGACTTTCTTAACCGCTTCTAATTCAAGCTTGAACGCGTTGATGTACTTCGGATCGTAGTAGCGTGAAGCACCCCGCCAGCCTAATAAGTCCGCTGGTTCGTGCGGCTCGAATTTTTCGCCGCCCTTGAGTTTCCGGTATTCGCTCGACTTAAAGTCGGATAACCGTAAGACAACGGGGCGTGGCGCCATCGCACGGGCAACTTTGGAAATCCCATCGGCTAACATATCAACCACTTTTTCAGGGTGGCCCTCTTCAATTAAGTAGAGGGGATGTTCATGAATGTAGGTCGTCCAGAGGAATTCTTCACGCATTAAGCCAATCCCATCGGCTGGCAAGGTCGCATACTTTTCAGCTAATTCCGGATCACCTAAGTTCATCATGACACCAGTAGCAGTTGGCGCAAACGTTTCAGCCGCGACCACTTGGGCACCGGCCTGAGCAGCTGGGGTAGTCTTCTTGAGGAGACTTTCAACTTTGCCTGAATAAACGACCCCGTTTTTAGCATCCACGGTGACCACATCACCGGTCTTTAAGACGTCAGTCGCCGCAACGTGCCGGCTTTCCGTCCCAACGATACATGGAATCTGCATTTCCCGGGAAACAATCGCTGCGTGGCAGGTCATCCCACCATTATTAGTAACAATGGCCGCCGCCTTCTTCATTGCGGGAACCCAGTCAGGAGAAGTCATCAAAGTAACTAATACTTCACCCTTCTTGAATTTATCGATATCCTTCGGGTTGTCAATGACGTGCACAACCCCACTCGCTAAGCCGGGACTTGCAGGTAATCCCCGGACAACAACTTTTGCATCAGATTCCGCAACCACGTTATCATCTCCATCAGCATTTGCCTGGTTCTTATTCCGTTGTGACCAAACTGTTTCCGGACGCGCTTGCACGATCCATAACCGGTTCGTGTTGGTGTCCAAAGCATATTCCATATCCATGTAGCAGCCGTAATGCTTTTCGATTTCTTTGGCATAACCGGCCAATTCCAAGACCTGACTGTCCGTCAGAACTTGCTTATCTTGTAAATCGGTGGGAACGGGTTGTTCCTTTGTCCCGCCATTTGTGACCCGCATGAGTTCAACGGGTTGCTTTACAATACTTCTTTCAACGATTTTCATGGATGCTTTATCCACAACAAAGTGGTTTGGTGTCACTTTACCTAAAACGATGTATTCACCAAGACCCCGAATACCATCAATCACAATTTTGGTATCGTCGCCATTCGCAACGTTAACCGAGAACATAATCCCCGAAGCCTTTGAGAAGACCATCATTTGAACGGCCGCTGACAACGCAACCTTTTCATAAGGGAAGTTCTGCTTGTGACGATAGTAAGTGGCCCGGTCAGTGAATAGTGATGAATAACATTCTTGTACCCGATTGACGACGTCGGCCGCCCCTTTAATATTCAGGTACGATTCCTGTTGCCCCGCAAACGAAGCGTTTGGTAAATCTTCCGCCGTAGCTGAAGACCGAATCGCAACGAACGGATCAGCTTGACCGACTTTGTCAGCCAGATCAACGTACGCTTTTTGAATATCGTTCGCTAGATCCGTTGGCATCGTGGCCCCCACGATTAAGTTCCGAATCTGCTCACAAGTGGCGTGCAGTTCATCTGAATCTTCATAATCTTTAATTCCTTGTAGCAAGGTATTAACTTTGTCATTCAATCCCGTTGCTTCCATAAAGTAACGATATGCACGGGCGGTGGTTGCAAAGCCATAGGGTACTGGCACATCCATCGAAGAAGTCATTTCCCCTAATGAGGATGACTTCCCACCTACTAAATTAACATCTTGACGATGTAATTCATTAAACCATAAGACGTTTGCTGTTTCGCGTTTACTCATGATATTGCCCCCTTGTAACTGTTAACATCAAATTCAGTCAAATAAAGTCAAATACAACCAAATCAAGCCAAACTATGAAAGCGTTTCCATTTACAACTACATTGTAGTTCACTTTCTCACAAAGTTCAAAGCAGATTTCAACATTTTAAGCTTAATTTTTTATTAAAATAGCTAAGCCCAATCATGTCAACATTTATCAATTAAATTTAGTTTTGCGCCGGACTAATCCTTCACATACTTAAACTAGCGGTTGGACTGGATTGCCCAGTTCACGCACGTCTTTTAATAATTAATATGCTTAAAAAGAGGGCTGTTTTATTGTTTAAATTATGAAAACAAAGCCACTGTTCATACCCACCACATCCAACTAGTTGATTATCTTCCGCTGACAAGTTAGAGTTAAATGTAACTTGAAATTGGTTTTTTATCGTAACCACATCATCAATCTGAAAAGGAAGTTAATCCATGCAATATTCCATTGGCCAAGTCGCCGAAAAATTAGATATCAGTACCTACACCCTCCGCTATTACGACCGGGAAGGCTTGTTACCATTTGTTGACCGCAATCAATCTGGACGACGCGTTTTCAAAGACGCCGACTTCAATTACTTAGAAACGATCAGCTGTCTAAAAGAAGCGGGGCTCCCCGTCAAACAGATTGCGAGCTTCATTAAACTTTGTCTTGATGGTGACCGCACCTTGGCCGACCGCTACGACTTTTTAGCTGATCAGGAAAGCGACTTAGAAGCTAAAATGGCCACCCTTCAGCACAGTCTCGACTTTTTGCGCTGGAAAAAATGGTACTACAAACGCGCACTTCAGGCTGGGACTGAAACGGTCAACTATACTCCCGGGACTACCGAAACGGACCCCGAACTCAAAGCCAAGTTCGACCAACTGGTTGCTGACGGTGCCGATCCTCAGGAATTAGGAAGAATTGATCAGTAAACTTGCTTGAATACCATGGATTAAGGATTGCACCGACCTCGTTGGGGCAATCCTTTTTTTGCAGTGCGCCATACTATTCAAGCCCATCAAAAAACGACTACCCCTTTCAAGTAGTCGTTCAGGTCATACCAGCTCTTGTTCGTTTGCTAAAAATGACTGCCCATCCCTCTCACCATTTATTGCCGCTCAACGTGCTCCCAGTTAGCGTGTTTATCGGTCTGTTTAACTAACGCCTTTGTTTTTTTGATGCTCTTTAATAATCCCCAAAAGTCGACCAGTGTTAATAAGAATAGGCCGAAATACGCTAGCGGTAATTGTAACAATAATTTGATTTTCTCCCAGCGGCTTTCAAACCGATCCTGCCATAGCGCTGAACTAATCAATAGGCCGAAGAAGAGGAGCATGGCCCCGTAAGTCTTCCACTCACCGTAATAGATCAAGATCGCCTGAATATAGACAAACAGGAATGGTTCAAATAACATGAGCACCTCTTGCAACAGCGCATTGGGTAGCGTATACCAGCCTAACATCTTGCTGTGGCGTTTCTGGGAACTAAAGAAGAGGTGCCGATACTTTAGAAAAGCCTTGAACCGACCATATTTCCACCGGAAGCGTTGGCGTAGCAACGATTTAAACCGACTAACTGGTTCCGTATAGACGACCACGTCATCTGCGTAACCAATGCGGTAATCTTGATTCCCCAACCGATCGATGAGTTTCATCGTAAAATCAATGTCTTCGGTAACCGTATCCGTATCGTACAGTCCAACCGACAGCATCGCATTGCGTCTAAATGTCGACCCGATTCCACCAATAATGTAGAGGTTACGCCACCAGTCTTCCCCACACTTTCCGCGGTAAGCGGACAAGAATTCAAATCGCTGGGCCATCCCCAGCCAACTGCGTAGCGGTAACATCTTAACGTTGGCCGCCAACGCTAACACCCGGTTATCCCGAAAATGGGCCACCATATTGGTGATCGCGTTCGCCACCAATTGTGAATCGGCATCGAGTACCATCACTAATTCTCCTTGAGCCACTTTCTGTACAGCGTGATTAATCGCCACTGACTTTCCCTGATTAACTTGCCGAACCAGTTTAACTGATGGGACATCTTGCCGGTACGCTTCGACTAGCGAACTAGTGGCATCCGTAGACCCATCATCCACAACGATCACTTCAAAGTTAGAATAATCATTCGCTAATACCTTCTTGAGTGTACGGATAATACACCGCTCCTCATTAAACGCTGGAATCACAACGGATACCAGCGGCTGGTAAGGTGCTGGCTGTAAATATGCACTCGGTGTCGCAAAGGTCTGCCGAATGTCAAAAAACTCACTCGCACACAAACTAATTGCGATTTTTATCAGATTGAAAAGACTCAAAACTAAAATGAATATTTTCAATCCGAACATGATACTCATTTCGACCTCCGTCGTTGCCGGTACCTGACAACGATTTTTAATGCAATAATAACGCCGAGTAGCGTCAATCCACAGATTGTTAAAGTTCGGCTCAATACTGAATCTAGTTGTGGTAATAGTACTAGTCCTAACGCGCCGGCCGTGCTAGCACTTACGACACCTGAACTTTGGTTTGGCAATCCCATTCAATTCACTCCTATAATTTTATTATTAACTAATGATTACGATAATTAATACGTTAGTTAATTTGACTAATAATATAGATAACCTTAGCCTAATATATGAAGAAAATTAGATTTTTACGTGAATTAAATTCATTTTACTTGACTGAATTGTATCCGATTAACTGATTCCGTCGTTAATTTGGTCGAAAATAATAAACATAATCAACTGCTTAAATTGCTACTAACGAAAAAGCTGACTGGAAATTCTCAACAACGAGAACTTCCGGTCAGCTTTTTAAATTAGATTTATAAGACGCAATGTGTTTAGACGGATTGAACCAACATATCCGTTAATTCTGCCTTAGTTGGGTAAGACTTTTGCGTCCCCTTCTTAGTGACAGTCATGGCAGCGTATTGGTTCGCATGTTGTAAAGCAGTTGGGACATCTTCGCCCGCTGCGTAGTAGTGTGAGAAGCTACCGATAAAGGAATCGCCGGCACCAGTCGTATCAACGGCCTTGACCTTCATCCCGGCAACAATTTCGGAATGACCTTCCGTTACCCAGAGGGCACCCTTACTACCTAAGGTGATGATCAAGTTCCCAACGCCCCGCTGGATGAGGTTGTCAGCGGCTAACTTAATTTCATCTAAGTTGTCGGTTGGCATCCCTGTCAACGTGGCCAATTCAGTTTCATTAGGCGTAAAGAACGCCACCTTGGAAACATAATCAATATTCAAATCTTCATTAGCCGGTGCAGGATTTAATAGGACAGGTACACCGTACTTCACGCCTAAATCAATGGCATGATAGTTCGTTTCTAAGGCAATTTCTTGTTGTAAGACGATTAACTTAGCCTTCTTAATTAAATCAACTTTTTCATCAAGTACGGCTGGGGTTAATTCTTTATTGGCCCCTTTGATGATCAAAATTCGGTTATCACTGGTTGGGTCAACAAAGATTGGTGCAACACCACTAGGTTGATGGCCAACACCGATACCATCCGTTCTGATACCGCTTGATTCATAGTTTGCTAACTGTTGTTTGCCAAAGTCATCGTTTCCGACCATGGTAATGAAGTTAACGTCAGAGCCAAGCCGAGCCGCAGCGATAGCTTGGTTAGCCCCCTTGCCACCAAAACCCATACTGAATTCTGGTGCTTCGATCGTTTCGCCTTCAATTGGCATCCGATCAACGTAGGCGGTTAAATCAATCATGTTTGAACCGATTACTGTAATATCTGCCATAAGTGTTCCCTCCTTAATTTTCCAAACCAGTTGTGACACTGAAATGACGTTGTTCCATTGGCTTCAGTTGAATTAATGTGCCAGCCTTTTCCGCCGCGTGCTTGCCTTCAGGAGTGCTTGTCCCTGGTAAGGCAAAGGCTGCGACTTGCTGATCAGCGTTGTATAAGATCCAGCGCGTTGCGATTGGGAATTGGCTAGTCTTAAATTTAGTCAAGAAGTTGTGTTGTTCATTCAAATGTAGTCTAAATTCAGCAACATCAGTGAACTTGGTTAGGTCCTTAGAGAAGAACACGATTTCTGGGTCGTAGTGATCAGGATCATCGAGTTGATTGATCAATTCACCACTCGCCTTAAGTTTATCATTATACGCTAACCAATCTGGTGTTGGGTGCACATGACTTGGCACCGTTTGCCGTAATTGGAACGCTTCGTCTGGTAAGTTTTGTTCGATTCGGCCATTTTCAGCGTAGGCATAATTCATATGGCACATGTATTGTAATGGCATTGGTTGATATTTAGACAAATTTGTCACGCTCAAGTTGATATCAAATAAGCCAGAATCTTTGCGCATCATGACTGAAGGTTCGCTCAAGTAGTGGTCCCCGAAACCCTTAACGTATTCAAAGTCAGAATGAATGGTGAGGGTCCCATCGCCTAACGTTAAGTAGGCGTGGTCCATTTTACTCGTTGGAAATTCGCCGTGTAATTGATAATCATCTTCTGGCGCTGGTGTCCCGTTTCCTAACAAGCCGGAAGTGAATTGGAAACAACCGTACGTATCAGCAATGCCCTTACCTGGAAGTGGTTGGGAGAACATGTCCTTCATCTTTAATGAAATCCCATCAAAAATCGCGTCCCAAATAATCAGGCCCATGAATGGTAATACAACTAAGTGACCGCGACTATTGTCAATCCGTAAACCTTCAACACTTGAAGGGTACGTAAAGGTCGTCGCTTTAAAATCATCGTCTTGATACAAAACTTTTTCTGCTTCCCCAAACATTGCGTGGGTTAAATTGATTTTTTTCATTTTGATTACTCCTTAATTTGCAACGCGTTGATGTTTTCGATAGTAGTCATACGCATAGATGCCTACAACCGCAAAACTAATAACATTAATAATGAATGACAGTGAAATTGAGCCGGTCATATCAGCAACCGCACCTTGAATCAAAGGTGATACGGCCCCACCAATAATTGACATTACGACAATGGCACCGGCAGTTTCGGTATACCGTTTGTCTTTAACGGTATCCAAAGTTTGTGAATAAATGGTTGGCCAACCTGGGCCAAATAAACCGCTTGCAAGAATGGCGAAATAAATTGCCGTGATGTTTGGCACTAACATGACATAAACTAACGCCAGAACACCAACCACGGAGAAGCCCATTAAGACTTGTGATGACTTGAACCGTTTCATGAGACTAGTTGCAATGATTTTACCTAAGAAGAAGGCGATGTAGCTGTAAACCATGAAGGTAGACGCGTCACGTTCAGTAATGGTCTTAGAGAAACTCATTGCTAAAGTAATCGTGAAGGACCAAACGGCAGTCTGCATGCCCATGTAAATAAATTCAGTCCCAATCCCCTTCATAAATTCTTTGTTGTGGATCAGGTAGTTCAAGGTTTCGCCAATTTTTGCGTCGGCGACCTTCTTAGCACCCTTGGCAGCGTGTGGCCGACCACTTGGAAATTGCGTTAAAGCAAACAGTAACATCCCGATAATCAGTACGACAATAATGTATTTATATGGAAGTAACGTTTGTTGAAGCATCTTTTGTCCGTACGCTAACCGTTCTGCACCGTGCATCTTGGCCATCGTAGATTCCAAGCTGGCACCGTCATTAAAGACTAAGTACTTCCCTAATAAGATCCCGGCTACGGCGCCAATTGGATAAAAGATTTGTGAAATGTTCAACCGAACCGTTGACGCTGACTTAGGCCCCATCAACGTGGAGAACGTGTTGGCGCTCGTCTCTAAGAAGCTCAAGCCACACGCGATGGCGAACAAAGCAACTAAGAACACACCATAAGTGGCTAAGTGTGATGCTGGGAAGAACAACCAGCAACCGACCGTATAGAGCGTTAACCCCATTAAAATCGCAAACTTATAAGAAGTCTTTTTAATAATTCGGCTAGCCGGAATGGCTAAAACGAAGTAGCCCAAGTAGAACGCACTATTAACGAAGGCACTCGCGGCATTACTCAGTGTAAAAATCGTTTTAAACTGAGTAATTAAAATGTTATTTAAACTTGCGGCGGCCGCCCATAGCGGAATTAAAAGTGACAGGAGCATAAATTGAAAGACCGGTGTGCGGTCTAAGTAACCATCCTCTAATTCCTTAGCACGTAATTTGATAAGCCCAAATCCGTGCTTGGGTTCAACCGACCCGTTGATTGGTTTTTCCATGTGTATCGATCCCTTCCACGTTTAAGTTGAATTCCAAGCACAAGGCGCTTGTCATTCTTAAGCTTCAATCGACTGATCTTGTCGACCAGCGCATTTACAGCGCTTACATCTATGTGTTTAAATCAAGCCGTTTGATAACGGCCTCATAACTTTAAGCTTTACCGATAATCTTCATGCTGGCACTAACTCCTAATCGTGAAGCACCGGCGTCGATCATGGCTTGCGCTTCTTCAGCGGAGTGAATACCACCAGAAGCCTTCACCTTAATACGATCACCAACGGCCGCCTTCATTAATTCAACGTCGTGCACCGCAGCGCCCCGTTTTGAGAACCCAGTGGAAGTCTTAACAAAGTCTGCGCCGCCCTTAGCAACAATACCGCTGGCTTGGCTGATTTCGTCATCCGTTAAAAGTGCCGTTTCAATAATGACCTTCACGAGTTTGCCTGCTTGGTGGCCCGTTTCAACGACTGCTTCAATGTCTTTTTGGACGATTTCCATGTGACCTGACTTGAATTCACCGATATTCATAACCATGTCAAGTTCATCGACACCGTCTTGAATGGCTTGCTTACTTTCTGCAACTTTAATTGCTGTCGTATTGGCACCCAGTGGGAATCCAATCACGCACGCCGTTTTAACATCGGAACCTGCTAATTGCGTATGTACGTGGCTCACCCAGTATGGATTGACCATTACTGAGAAGAAATGATTGTCTAAAGCTTCCTTGGTCACCCGGTCAATCTGTGCTTCGGTTGCCTCCGGATTTAATAATGTATGGTCGAGATAATGATTTAATGTCATGTTTTTGAAACCCCTTTCTTTTTCAACAAAATCATCATACCAAGTTTTTGAACATTTGTAAAGAATCTATTTGAAAATATGTTCACGCTTGCTGATGTGCTATAATGACGCTATTAATAACGATGGGGTACGCTAATGGATAATCAGGATAAAATTAAAACAGCTTTAAAAGTCTGCCACTTATATTACGAAGACGGACTCAGCCAAGGTGAAATTGCTAGTAAACTAGCGATTTCCCGACCAACCATTTCACGACTATTACAATTTGCACGTGACCAAGGATTACTTAGAATTGAGATCATGGATCCGCTAAAGGACCTCGACGTCTTAGCACAACAATTAGAAGCTAAATATCAGCTCAAAAAAGTGATTTTAATTTTTGATGCGACTAATGACTTAGACGCCATTAACCCGAAAATCGGGGCGGCGGCGGCCGATTACTTAGAAACAATCGTTAAAGATAACGACAGCATCGGGATCAGTTGGGGGGAAACGCTCGAAAACGTCGCGAACCACTTGCACCCCAGCAATGCCAATAACGTTTCGGTCGTTCAGCTCAAAGGGAGTGTCTCCGGGAGTGAAATGAACAACTTTGCAAACGACATTATCAATAAGTTTAGCAACGCGTTTCACACCGACGCGGTCAATTTGCCGCTACCCGTTATTTTTGAAAATGCCACGACTAAGCAAGTTGTCATGCAAGACCATTTCATCAAAGCCATCATTCAGGCGGGTATCGACGCCAACATCGCCCTATTTACAAGTGGGACCGTTCGCGACGACGCGATGCTCTTCAACCTCGGCTATTTGACTGATTCTGAAATCAAACAGTTGCAAACCCAAGCGGTTGGTGACGTAGTGTCACGGTTTATCACCGCAACCGGCGAACTCGCCGATTCAGACATCGATGAACGCACCGTGGGGATTCCCTTAGCCGCTTTACGCGACAAAGAGTATTCAATCCTAATTTCTGGTTCCAGTTGGAAAGTCGCTTCCATCCGCGCGGCGTTACTTGGTGGGTACGCCAACGTGTTGATTACCGATTCACAGACGGCAGCGGCACTTCTAGATTAGAAGTCTAAGCACCAAAAAAACCGCTTCGTTATGATTTAAACTCATTTAGATACTAAAAAGCTGTTATCAGTGATTGCGAAATTCAATCACTGATAACAGCTTTTTTATGACAATTTCATAATTATTAATTGGCCTCAATTGTAACTTTTCTTGGCTAAAAGAGTGGCTGCAATTCAGGGTCTTCTTTTAAATCTTTCTGATAGTCGTAATTCAACCAATCGGGGTTATCAAAAACATTCTGCTTATCACTTGGTTGGTAAATGACTGAACCGTCTGATTGCCTGCTGACCATATACTGACAACCAGCCTCTACCTTAAAGTCATCAGGAACAGTAAAAACCAAGTCGTTGCCTGATTTTCTTAACGTCACAAGTCTGCACATTGCTACTCACTCCATCTTTCACCTTAATTATTTTTGTAACTACTTTGAACCTTGCCTAAACTCCGTTGGTGTTTTGCCGGTCTGCTTTTTAAATAGCCGAATAAAATGTTCAGATGATGAATAGCCGATTGCTGTCGCAATATCTTTCACTTTCATGTCAGTCTGTGTTAAAAATTGCTTAGCATTTTGGACACGGTATCGTTGGATGAACTTTGTAAAAGAAAGCCCGCTTTGATTTTTAACATACTGCGATAACACCTGTTTAGAATAATGAAAATGTTCGGCCAATAAATCTAGACTGACATTACTAATATGATTCTCAATATAGCTCACTATCTTTAGTTCTAAGGTTTCATTTTGTCGCTGTGGTGCGGGATTAAAGACCTGATCACTATAATCACGTAGTAGCTTAACCAGTATTACCACCAACTTCGATTTAACTACCTTAGTGTAATATTTTTTCTGGTTTAAAACCTCTAAATACATTTCCAAAAATATCTTCATCAGCCCTAAATCGCCATTAGTATGGAAAACTACAAAGTTACTTAATGCTTTTGAACTAACCGTTTGCAAATAGAAATTGGACAATACGTTATCCCCGTGCAAGTCGTTAAAGAAAATATTTTGAAACGTCTCTTTTTGAATAAGCACATTGATGACAATACTGTAATTATCCACATCCAACGAGTGATAAATACCCGGTGGAATAATGCAAACATCCCCCGTGTGCATGACTAAATCTTGATGATTAATTTGCTGATGAAACTCTCCTTCATAAACAAAGAACAGCTCATAAAAATCGTGATTATGCATCACTGGTGGTGAATAACGCGTATGTTGATTGATCGTTATTTCATCGTAATTATTTGAATCAAAAAAATAGCTCACCGGAAAAGTCGTTTCCTGCGGATTGATATACGAATCTACCAATGGAAAAAGATATTTTTCAGAAACCTCCGTCGGCAACTTCGAAACGTATTTATGAAACGCCTTAGCGTCAGATCGTAGCTCTGGATGGTCCCGAAAGAAAATTTCGACTTCAGTATATTGATGCAATTTGCGTTGCAACTCGTTTATATCCATGAAGCACCTCTACATAAAATCAATTATTTTAATCGTATGTGTATATTATATCAATATTTAGACTTTTCTAAGAATATAGCAGATAAAAAATCTATTAACACAGCTCGATTAAACGATTGAGTGAAATGATAAATCATATATCATTATCCTTGTAAGCGATAACAACAGCTGAAAGGATGAACTTTATGGACAATGAACAACATTGGATTTGGACCAAGGATTGGACGGATTCCGATAAACATCTTCCTAGATTAGTCAATTTTAGACGAGTTTTAGAGTTAGAAAACATCGTTAATAGTGTCATCAAGATTACCGCCGACTCACGTTACAAATTATTCATTAACGATCGATTAGTCGAAGCGGGCCCGTGCAAAGGTGATCAGCAAGTGTGGTACTTCGATAAAATCGATATCACTAAATTTTTAAAGCCAGGCAAAAACGTTTTGGCCGTTTCCGTCTTACGTTACCCACAGGAACAATCTTTAGGTAACTATAGTGTTTTTCGCACGGAATATCCTGGACTGTACGCCGAATGCCAAATAACAACTAAGGATTCACCACAAACCGTTCACACACAAACGATTGTCACTGATGAACAATGGAAGTGCGCCGTCAATCGGCAATTTAATATTGTTTCTGAATCAGATGACTTTGCACCACTCAAAATTTATGAACAAGACTCCGGTGATCCAGCACTGAATGGTTGGAAAGCCACTAACTTTGACGATCAGTCATGGACCTCTGCATTACCGTATGCCCGCCATGCAATTAGCCGTCAAGTTAGCCCTGGTAACTTGCTTCCCCGCCCGATTCCGTTTCTTTACCGGACTTCTCATAATTTTGAAAAGGTCGTTCAAGTCAAATCTGGGATTAACACCAGTACCAGTTGGCAACAACTATTAACAGCCGAAGAGCCAGTCACGATTGCCCCACATTCTAAAGCAGTCGTGGAAGTCTCTGCGGGTGAAGAAACTACGGGTTACTTATACCTAAACTTCTTACGAGGCAAATCAAGCCACGTTAGCCTGTTACAATCTGAAGCTTACGTACAAGATGAAATGACTAGCACGAACGGGATGCCAATTCCGGTCAAAAAAGACCGCTGTGATAACGTTAAAGGACATCTTGACGGCTTCACTGATAACTATACCGTTGCGGGCTATGGTAATGCGAAAATGCCAGAACAATTTTCACCATTTTGGTTCCGCACATTTCGCTTCATTCGGTTAGAAATCACAACTAAAGATGAACCTCTAACTATTACAAAATTCAATTACGAAAAAACGGGTTACCCAATCAACGTCACTACGGCTGTCCAAACCTCTGATAAGAGTTTAGACGTAATCTGGGATATCAGTGAACGCACCTTAAAACGTTGTATGCACGAAACCTATGAAGACTGTCCCTTTTATGAGCAGATTCAGTATGCAATGGATTCCCGCGCACAGATTTTGTACACTTACGCCACTTCAGGCGATGACCGTTTAGCCCGAAAATGCATGGACGACTTAAAACGTTCTCAACGTTATGACGGTTTATTAAACTGTTCGGCACCAAACTACACGTCCAACGTTATTCCAACATTTTCAATTTATTACATTCTAATGGTCCAAGATCACATGATGTATTTTGGTGATCAAGAACTTGTAAAAAAGCATTTACCAACCATTATCCGTATCCTAAATTTCTTTGACCAGCATTTAACGGCTGAAGGTTACGTTGATAAGATTGGCGGTCTGAATATCGTCGACCGCTTCTGGTCGTTCACGGATTGGACACCAGAATGGAACACAACTTCCGGGGTTCCAGTAGCAACGTTGCACGGCCCAATTACGAGTGAAAGCTTGGTCTACTTAATGGGGTTACAAGCAGCTAGTAAGCTAGCACAGTACCTCAACTCAGATGATCTTGCAAACAAGCTTTCACATCGCATTGACGCCTTGAAGCACGCAATTACAAGTTACTGCATCGGTAAAAACGGCATGGTTCAAGACGGTCCTGGCGTTGAAAATTACAGCCAGCAAAACCAAGTTTTCGGCATATTGACCGGCGTCTTAAACACATCTGACGGCCACCGAATTCTTCGTCAAACAATTGAAGAAAAAGCTGATTATGCCCAATGTTCCGTGGCGATGTCATTTTATCTTTACCGCGCACTTCAAGAAGTTCACTTGTACGAATACACGAACTACTTTTGGAACATTTGGCGACGAATGGTCAAAAACAATTGCTCAACTTGTATTGAAGCCGAAGCTGGTGATCGTAGCGAATGCCACGGCTGGGGTGCCGTCATTCTATACGAATTGCCCGCCGTCACACTAGGCGTAACGCCTACAAAACCAGGCTATCAAGAATTTATAATTAATCCTGAAGTTGGCTACTTAGATTGGGCAAACGGGCACGTCACCACGCCCCTAGGTCGAGTCGACGTTGCTTGGAAGAAGGAACAGAATCACATTTCAATTCAAGCTAAAGTGCCTAAAGCTATGACTTTAAAGTTACCTAAGAATCAACATTTCACCTACAGTATTGCATACGTTTAAATTTAACCCTGGTTAGGTGGTAAACATTCTATGAATAAATTACGAGCGTCATTTACAAATACGTCAGCATTACAACTGGTTCTGATTGCCGCGGTTGCTTCTTACTTAGACGCTGCTTTAATCGTTAGTATCGGGGTTGCCCTCCCCATTTGGACTAATGAATTTTCACTTAGTTCATTAATGGCCGGTGGACTTTCAACCATCTTGACCTTAATGATCGCAGTGGGATCGTTTACGGGCGGCTGGTTGTCAGATAAATTTGGGCGTATCCGCGTCTTTAATATCGATATCTTCTTTGTCTTTGTCGGTGTCATGATTATTGCTTTTGCCAAGAATCTACCAATGCTGTTCGTTGGCATTGTGCTTGCTGGGTTAAGCTCAGGTGCGGACTTACCGACATCGTTAGCTGTCATCTCTGAACGCATGTCTCGTGAAGACTACGGTAAGGCTATCGCCATTACCCAAGAGTTTTGGATCTTTGGCATTATTTTTTCACAATTAATTGGATTCATTACTGCGGGATTAGGGAAAAACGCAGCTACCATTATCTTTATCTTATTGGGAATTATTGCTTTAAGTAATTGGAGCATCCGGGTGTTCTCAAAAAAGATGAAACGGATTGAAGCTAGTCTAGTGACGTCTCCAAAATCAGTTGTACCCGCACATCAACAACAATCAATTTTGAAACAACTCTTTCAGAATCCCAAAACGGGCTACGCGGTACTGATTTTGACATTGTATTACCTATTCTGGAATTTACCGGCCAACACTTGGGGATCGTTCATCAATTACTTTTTAGTGGTCGCGTCAAAACAATCCCAGTCTACAGCAACCGCAGTGGCCTTCATTGCTAACTTAGTCGGTTTCTTTATCAATATGTGGTACATCAAAAAAGCAGATACGATTTATCGCTATCGCTTTATGAGTATCGGTATTTTCGCTGCTTTATCAGCATTCATTGTCGCGGGTATCTTCAGCGAAGTCTGGTACGTCTTCTCAGCAATGTACCTAGTTTACTCAGTCAGCACCGTCTTTTGTGGCGAGTCGCTTTATAAGATATGGAGCCAAATGCTGTATCCAGAAAAGATGCGAGCCTCCTTTACGGGATTTTCGTATGGAATTGTCAGACTGATCACCGCTGGTTTTGCTTTAATCACCCCCACTATCATGGCTATTTCACCCAAAGCATTGATGTGGACCTTATCGACTTGTGTCGTTGGCTACGGGATTTGTGCATTTATTATTTTAAAAATCATCAAGAAATATCACGTTATTGATCCAACCATCAAATAAAAATAGAATAAGAGGATTCAGCATGGATAATAAGGACAGTATACAGACTAAGAAATATTTACCACTGGCTTTTGCAGCTGGTATGGGGTCAATGTTAGGCTCCGGAATTATTGTTAGTCTCTCAGCCACGATTCCGGTTTGGCAGAGCGGTTTAGGACTCACAAATGGACAAGTTGGGATACTTTCCGGTGCATTGACCTTCGCCATTGCATTCGGATCAATTATTGGCGGTCGGGTTGCAGAAATGATTGGCCTCGTTCGCTTCTTTAATTGGATCAACCTATTTTACGCTATCGGTGCAGCCGTATGTATTTTTAGTAACAGCTTTCTCACACTCTTAATAGGCGTTATTATTGCTGGTGCCGCTTCTGGAGCGGATTTGCCAACGTCACTAACCGTTGTTTCGCATGACAGTCCTGACGACGTCGTATCAGCAAGACTAGTTTCTTCCACTCAGATTTTTTGGCAAGTTGGGATTTTTGTTTCATACATTTGTTCATTCGTTGTTTCTAGAATGTCCGGCGCTAACGGTGCCAGAATCGTGTTTGCTATTTTAACTGTGATTGCCTTAATTACGTGGCTATGGCGGACCTTCTCAAAGAAGTTCAAAGCATTCCACGAAGCTGGTGATCAAAAATACACGGTTAAACAAGACAGCGCATCAACTGACGACAAAATCTCACTATCTAGCGTTCTCTTTGGCAAGGAAAAGGGCAAATACCTTGGTATCTTCATTGGAATTTTAATGTTTTACATTCTATGGAATCTATTAGCGAACACTTGGGGCCAATTCCAAACGTTCATGATGGTCAAAGCCGATGCCTCCCAAAGTCTAGCGACCGGTGCCGGACTGATTTTAAACCTTGTTTCATTTGGGGTTAGCATCTTATTTGCTTCAATAGCTGGTGGTAAAAACCGTAACCGTTCATTCTATATCGGGTCAGTCATTATGTTGCTGGCACTAGTTGGATTAGCCCTTGGTGGCACGAGTCTATGGGTCATTATCTTCTCAATCGGCTTTTATAATTTAGGCACACCACTAGCAGGCGAAGCATTATACAAGGTCTGGACGCAAGAATCATTTCCAATTGAAGTTCGTTCTTCGGTTCAGGGATTAATCAACGGTCTTTCTCGTATTTGCTGTGCATTATTTGCATTTATCACACCAGCATTAGTTATGCCTTCACGAATTAAGACAACAATGTGGGGATTTGTATTAGTCATAATTGTCAGCTTTATTGCTGGGTTAGTGGTCATTAATTTACAACGGAAGTATCATATCCAAAATAACAATGATTAAACATTGTTAGTCAAAAAAGAAGCAGAAGATTCTCAAAATTCGAGAATTTTCTGCTTCTTTTTCTAATGTTTACAATAGCTAATAATTAATCCTTACTCAAGAACCGAGCAGCGTCTTCACCCGCAATTCGCCCCGAATTCCAAGCAAAAGCACAGGTAATTCCTTCTACGTCAGAATAAGAATTATCGTACATCCCCGTTGCATCAGCACCAGTAACGTAAACACCCGGGATGACCTTGTCTTGCATATTAATTGCGTGCATATTTTCATCCACGACAATGCCACCAATCGTTCCTAAAACGGCAGAATGGACTTTAATCGCATAGAATGGACCTTCTGCGACGCCATACTTAAGGAGGCGGGCATCCTTATTGAACTCTGGATCGTAATGACCCTTAACGGCCTGGTTATACGCACTGATTGTCTGCTTTAACGTCGTCTGATCAACATCAATTTTTTGCGCTAAATCAGCAATGCTATCCCCTTTAACGACTTTACCGTCGGAAATTGCTTGCTGAAAATCTTGATCCATCGTTGTCAATGGCCCCGTTGCCGCGTCGACGTGCAACTGTTGTAAGACCGTCATCTCTGGTGAAACGTCCTCCGGTTTGAGACTATCAATAAACTTCTTCACTTGGAAATAACGGGTATATGCGCCCAACATTGGGACCCGTTTTGTCTTAAAATCATCGAGTGTCTTTTGATCAACCAAAGCAAAGTATTGCCCGTTTTGTTTGGCCGTCACGTTTCCCCACAAGACACTGTCATAAACGACGCTCTCATCGGCAAACCGTTCCCCACGCCGGTTGACCCAGAGTAATGGTAACGAATAGATTTGGTTAATCGAATGGTTACCCCCCTGGCTCCCCGTTGCTTCAAACGTCGGGTAAACACACGCGTTGTGATTTTGGAAATTCGTAAAGCCTCGCATTTGACCGCCAATTTTGTGAACCATATTGATCCCGTCACCGGTCGCCTTTTGTTCACCCGCCACGTATAAATCGGTCGTGTCCTGGTCCATATACTGTTTGACCATCTTCGAATTTCCGATGAAACCACCGTCAGCGACAATGACCACCGCGGTTTTAACATCGGTCACTTGCTCACCGTGTTTCACCCGTAAACCCGTCACGTGACCATTTTCAGTCAAGATTTCTTGGCCTTCAGTTTCCGTAACCACTTGGCCACCCTTGGAAATAAAGTAGTCAACGAGTTTATCAAACGAGTGGAACTTGTCGATAAACATGTGATACGTCCCGGTCTTACCAAAGTGGTAATCCTGCAAATTACCGACTAACAAGGTCTTCATCCCGTGAGCCGCTAACCAGTCTAACGTCTCCGCCGACTTGTTGATCAGCTTCCGGACGATCCGGCCGTTATTGCGCCAATGTGAGTAATTCATCAAATGATGGAACATTTGATCACGCGTCGTGTAGTCGCCAGCATTGATCTGTTGTTGTGATTCCACCGCAAAAATTCCTTCGGCAGCCCACTTAGAAGCACCGCCCCAGTCTTTCCCCTTTTCAACGACTAAAACACGTTTTCCTTTTTCAACTAGCTCGACCCCTGCGGATAGTCCGGCGCCACCTAAACCAACAATAATCGCATCATAACTCGCATCCATGATCATAACCCCTTTTCTATGTTTTCGCCTTAATAATAAAGCGTTTACAACCCTTGTGGAACTGAGTAGAATTGTCCCCAGTAGAAGAAAAACTTCGGGTGGTTATGATGATGTTTAAAAAGATCAATCTTTTCATCGATGTTATTGAACTGGGGAGTTTTCAAAAAGCGGCCCAGCGGAACTTTATTTCCCAGCGGGCCGTCTCTCAAAGCGTCAATCAGTTGGAAAACGAATTGGGATTTAAACTCTTTACGCGGGGTAAAAATAAGATTTCCGTCACCCATGCTGGGCATGAGTTTTACTTGAAAAGTCGCGATTTAGTTAATAATTTCAATACCTCGATTGATAACATTCAAAAACAACAACAAAATCAGTATCAAGACTTAAAAATTGGCTACTTTTCCCCGTTTGAAAGTACCCTGCTAGCGAATCAAATTCTAAAAATCAAACGGGAGCACGTCATGAAGGTCAATCTAATCGTTAGCGAAGAAAGTGTGGAACACTTAATTTCTGACACCATCGCCGGGCTTTTGGATATGGCGTACATCATTGATTATGGTCACATTGACGATTTATTGGGTGACACTTTAACCAAGCACACGGTTTATCAAAATCAGATTAAAATTGGGATTAGCCAAATGAATCCGTACGCCAGCTGTGATGCGTTACCCATTGACGTCTTAACGGAATACCCGATTCTCTATTACAGTCCTGAAGAATCCGACTACATTCGTAACGGCTTTGCTTCAACCTTACCCTTGTCTAATAATGCCATTACGACAAAACGAATTGCTAGCATCGAACAAATGCAGTTACTAGTTGCGACCGATACAGCCATCGCCCACTATCCGGGTGGTCTCACCGCGGTGCCACTGGCGGATAAAATCAATTTCAAGTCCCTCAAAAATCAAACTAGTAACTACCGCATTCAGGCTATTTTTCAAAAGGACGGTCCGAAGATTGGATTAATTCATCAATATTTAGCCAGTTTCAAACAGCGCAACTTAATCAGTTGACTTAGCCCCACAAAACCCATACGCTCTTGGTATATCTTCAATACTTACTCAAAGGAGTGATCCATTTGAAATACGTTATTATCGGTGGCGTTGCTGGTGGCATGTCCACTGCAACCCGCTTACGGCGCCTAGATGAAACGGCCGAAATCGTCGTCTACGACCAAGGGCCCTTCGTTTCATTCGCCAACTGTGGCCTCCCCTTCCACTTGTCAGGAGAAATCGCGGAACGCAGCGATCTAATTGTCAAAACACCCGAGCAACTACATGCTCGTTTCAATATCGATGTTTTTCCTAACCACAAAGTAACTGCGATTTTACCTGCACAACGGCAAGTTCAAGTCGGACACGCCAATCAAACTGAAACCGTTACTTACGACAAACTCGTCCTTGCGACCGGTGCGCAACCCATCGTGCCGATGCTTCCCGGAATCGACGCTGCCCACAACGTCTTCACGCTCCGCAATATTCCCGACCTTGATCAAATCATGGCCGCCGTTCAGAATACTGATCATCACCGAGTCCTCATTGTCGGCGGTGGCTTTATTGGCCTAGAAGTCGCCGAAAATTTACGGCTACGTGGCTTAGACGTCACGTTAGTTGAGCAGGCGCCGCACGTTTTACCACCACTAGACGAAGAAATGGCCGCGCCCCTCAAAACCGAACTCCAAGCAAACGGGGTTAAAGTCATTACCGGGACCGCCATTGCTAGTTTTGAAAGCGCTGGCCACACCGCCATTCTGAGTGACGAGACCACCATCGATACCGACTTGACCATCATGTCCATCGGCGTGCGCCCCGCCAGTCAGCTTGCAAAATCAGCCGGCTTAAAACTCGGTTGGCGTGACGGGATCGTTGTCGATGACCACTATCAAACGAGTGACCCTAACATTTACGCGATTGGGGACGCCATCCTAGTTAAACAACAGATCGATGGTCAACCAACACTGATTGCCCTCGCTTCGCCAGCTAATCGCCAAGGACGGCAAGTAGCCGATAACCTTGCCGGAATCAAACGGTTAAACCGTGGCAGTATCGGGACGGCGATCGTCCGTGTCTTCAATTTGACCGCCGCTTCCACGGGCCTCAATGAACGGGCTGTGCAACAACTCGGCTTGCCCTACCAAGTTGTTCACACCCGTACGATGGATCACGCCAGCTACTATCCGGGGAGTGAACCCATCACGCTTAAACTGATTTTCAGTCCGGACACCGGTAAAATTTACGGCGCTCAGGGGATTGGTAGAGCCGGCGTCGACAAACGGATCGACATTATTGCGACCGCCATCAAGGGCCATTTAACGGTCGCCGACCTACCCGAATTGGAACTAACGTACGCACCGCCATATGGTGCCGCTAAGGACCCAGTCAACATGCTCGGCTACGCGGCCCTAAACCTAGTGGAGGGTCTCAGCAAAAACATCCAGTGGTACGACTTGCCCGCCGAACTAGCCGCTGGCAAACAACTCCTAGACGTTCGTGACGCGGATGAACTAGCCACGGGACGCTTTAAAAACGCCATCAACATTCCACTAGAACAACTTCGGTCTCGCTTAAGTGAATTAGATCCTAAACAGGCCTACATCGTGAGTTGTTTCAGTGGTCAGCGGAGCTACATGGCCGAACGAATTTTGCGCCAACACGGCTTCACTGTCGAAAATCTGGACGGCGCATTCTCGTTATACGCCGCCGTTCGTCCTGAAGAACTCATCGGCTTACCGTAGTTCAACAATCTGAACATCCAACAAAACCCGTGTCTGTGGCCGCTTAATCCACAAACACGGGTTTTGTTATCGTGCTGTTTGGACAAAAGCCCTAATTTAAATCGCTATTTATGATAAGGTTGATTTAGCGTCTTTTTAGACAACAACCTATAAAGGATTTGGAGACTTTTTTCATGACAAAGTATCGGTGGCAGGCAAGTGCCTTAGTTTTAGTAACGTTTATGTTAGGCTGTAACGAATTTATGGTCGTCGGGGTCCTTTCGGATATCGCACGCTCACTGCGCGTCACCGTGGCGACCGCGGGTTACCTCGTCACGATTTTTGCCATCGTTTACGCCGTTAGTACCCCGCTGATTACGATTCTATCCAACCGTTTCAGCCGCTATAAAACACTGATGGTGTTACTCGTTATCTTTTTACTTGGGAACACTTGGAGCGGCTTCACCACCAGCTATGGCTGGTTTTTAGTCTCACGCATGTTGACCGCGGCGGTCGCTGGCGCCATCGAATCCCTCGTCATTTTATTTGCAAATGACATTGCGCCCCGTCATAAACGGGCGATGCTAATTTCGTGGATTGCCGCCGGCTTCAGTATCGCCTCAGTTGTGGGCGTCCCAATCGGCACCGCCATCAGTACGGCCACTAGTTGGCACGTTGCCTTTCACTTGATCTCGGTACTCAGCTTGCTGACCGTCATTGTGATGGCTTGCCTGCTCCCACGACACCTGCCGCAAACGCCTGGCAGTATCAAGGACCAACTCGTCTTATTAACGGACAAACGGATCTACCTAGGCGACCTACTAATTTTATTTTCGGCCGCAGCGATGTACGCCTACTACACTTATATTCGCCCGCTATTGACGACGGGCCTCGGCTTCAATACGACCGCGCTCAACTGGCTGCTGTTCGTCATCGGCTTAGTTAGTATCATGGGAAACCGCCTGTCTGGTACGGTCGCCGAACACCGTGGCTTAAAAATTATGCCGCGCTTTTATTTAATTGATATCATTCTGCTATTATTGTTTCCAATTGCAATGAACAACCAGCTAACGGGATTTGGCATTTTGGTCATCTTGACCTTACTCATTTCGGTGATTAACTCGCCCATTCAAATTCACTTTTTGGACGTTGCCGAAGCCGACTACCCCCAAGCGCTCTTGCTGGCATCGTCACTCAACGCCATCTTCTTTAACGTTGGAATCTCGGTGGGTTCCGCAGTTGCTTCCATGGTTTTAGCCCGTTCAGGCCTCAAAAAACTCGGACTGGGTGGCGCCGTCTTCTCCGGACTAGCTCTACTCACGACCATTACGCTCAACCGGGTCATTGCGCAGCACCAAGCACGTTAAAATTCAGACTAAAAATGCCCTTCAGAAAAATTTCTGAAGGGCATTTTTAGTTTCCATTATACTTCAATAACGTCCAATGCCAGTTCACAGTAAGTCATGTTGGCCCACGAAAACCAGTCGCGGGTGTATTGACTCGCATCGTCAACGCTCACGCTCTCATGACACTGCCCCGTCCCGTTATCGGTCGTCGCAATTTTTTCTAATTGCCCCACTTTGACGGCTTGGTCAGTTGTCGTCAGCCCTTCCATCGCCAAACTAATCGGCCAAACGTAGGCTTCCGGCGTATGGTTACTCCCGATACCCGTCAAGACCTTTCCTTGATAATAGTAAGGGTTTTGATCACTTAAAATGAACGCGCGGGTGTGTTGATATAATTCATCGTCAATATTGGTATACCCAATAAATGGCAATGATAATAGGCTTGGGACGTTGGCGTCATCCATCAATTTTTGGTGGCCCAGACCATCCACCTCGTAGGCGTAACCGCGTTTCCCACTCGGCAGCGTCACCACGGCATACGACGCAATCCCGGCTTTAACGGCCGTGACCAGTTGCTCGACTCGGGCCTTCAACGACGCAAATTGCGTTGGCATCAACGGCAAAAGTGGTTCTAAAACGGCTACGACGAACATGTTTGACGGGACGTGGTACCCGTACTCGCAAGCGTTGTCGCTAGGTCGAAACCCGTTCCAAATCATCCCGGTGTACCCTACCGGCGTTCCCCGACCATTGTTGGTCAACGTATCATTGGCGGGACAATCAACCCGTTTGAAGTAGTACGGTGATTGGTCGTGATGTTGCTCCGTTTCCAAAACTGTCATGATAATGTCGAGCGTTTGCCAGAATTCATCATCCAAATAATCCGTGTGAGTCGTGTTTTCCCGTATCTTCAAAGCTAGGAATAGCGGGGCACACAGCGAATCGATTTCAAACTTACGCTCCCAAACTAAATCGGAAACGGGGACGTCGGAGTCATCTTCACTCCAGTGCGCGCCCGACGCCGTTTGATTAAAGGCGTTGGCGTACGGATCGTGTTGCACATACCGTAACTCCCGTCGCAAAACGCCCACTAAAAATGGTTCTAACGCTGGAATCGTTTTGATCAATTTAACGTAGGGCAACACTTGAAAGGTTGCATCCCGTAGCCACATTGCCGGAATGTCCCCGGTTTTGACAAAGAACGTGCCATCCGCCTCCGCCGTCGTTGCCTTGGCAAGGGCATCACTGAGTAAGGTCCGCAAGCGAGCCGTGGTTTGCTCAGTGGGCAAGGTTTGTTCGGCCGCGTACGCGTCGACCCGTGCCACTAGTTCGGTCAAGTTAGTCTTCATATTTGCTCCTTTTTCATAAATTAGTCGCTTCGTCGGGTAGCCTTGATGTGCTTATGAGGAACGGTCCCACGACCACATGTCATCAGCGACAACCGGACATCAAAATTTCAACCATTTATTATTCCGAAAATGACCCGCGTTCACTCAGTTGTTTGAACCAGCACGCTGACTTTTTCAGCGTCTTGGTCTGAGTATGAATGTCATCGCGAATCAAGCCGTAGCGGTTATGGTACGCGTGGTTCCAAGACCAGCAATCGATTGCGGTCCAGACAAAGTACCCCTGACAGTTCGAGCCAGCATCGATTCCCTTAGCGAGTGCGATCAGATGTTCCTTCATGAAATCGATTCGGTAGTCGTCCTGGACGACCCCGTCCGTCATAAAACGTTCCTCGCCAGCCACGCCCATCCCGTTTTCGGAAATGAACCAAGGAATATTATGGTAATTGTCGCGGATGTTAGCCGCGATGTCCGTCATCGCCTGCGGGTAAATTTCCCATCCGCGATCAACGTTCATCACCCGCCCTGGCATGGCGTATTCCTTAAAGTAAATGTCTGGTAACCACGGTTGTAAACTCTTCGGGCTAATATCTGGTCGTTCCACCCGGAAAGGATGGTAATAATTTACGCCGAGGTAATCCACCGGGTTGGCTGCAATCAGCGCCAATTCTTCCGGCGTGGCATCCCACAAGACCCCGTCGCGAGCGAGCGTTGCGACCAATTTCTCCGGAAAATGGCCCAAAACAGCCGGATCCAAGAAAAGGTTGTTTGACCACAGTTCGGCAAATTCAGCGGCCGCAACGTCCGCCGAATCATCAGACGCAGCGTATGCCGGCGTTAAGTTTAAAATAATGCCAATTTTTTTCGTTTTATCCGGACAGATTTTCCGGAAACTGGCGATGGCCTTAGCCGAGGCCAAGTTCATGTTGTAAGCTACTTGCACCGCTTTCGGCCCATCCTTCAAACAAGGATAATGCCAGCCATACAAGTATTGGCCGTCCACCACGACTTTCGGTTCGTTAAACGTGAACCAGTCGTCGACTCGGTCCCCAAATAACTTGAAACACTGTTCCGCGAACTTTACGAACAAGTCAACAACGTGTTTGGATTCCCAGCCACCGTACTGGTCGTAGAGGGCCACCGGTAAGTCAAAGTGGTGCAAGTTGATATACGGCTTAATGTGATGCGCCAACATGGCATCGATCACGTGGTTGTAAAACGCCACGCCATCAGGGTTTAAGCTGCCCGTTTCAAAGTCACCGATCAGCCGCGTCCATTGAATCGATGTCCGCAACCCCTTAATTCCCGCCTGCGCCATTAAAGCTAGGTCATTTTCATAGTCATTGTAAAAGTTCGATGCTAAATCCGGGCCAACCCCACTGTCGAACGCATCCGGGTCAGTCGCAAACCAATAATCAAAGACATTTTGATGTTGCTTATGAAAGTTACCTTCCGTTTGGGGCCCAGAAGTTGCGGCACCCCAGACGAAGTCCTTTGGAAAAGTGATCATCTGAAGAATCCTCCTAGTTTACTGACTGTTCAAAATCGACCGCGGCGCCCCGCAAGTTGGCTTCACTCGTGTACTGACACAGGGCCAGTTGGGGTTTCAACGTCGCAATCGGTACTTGTTGATAGATTTGTTCTAAAGCTTGTTCAATACCAGGAATCAGTTGTGGATTATTTGAAATTCCCCCGCCCAAGACGATCTTCTCGGGGTCAAAGCTATACTGAATGTTGAAAATGCCTTGCGCTAACGCCGCGTACATCGTCTTAAGTTCCCGCTGCGCATCCAAGTCCGCCTTAGCCGCTAGCGCGTATAAACCCTCACCCGTTAACGGCGTTGCTAACTGCTTATCAGAAGTGGCCAAGTAACGCTTGATTGCATTGGGAATCGTCCCAAGCTCACTGAGCGTCCCCCGGTCATCCACCTTGGTATAACCGAATTCTCCGCCAAATAAGTGGGCCCCGTGCCAGATCTGATGATTAAAGATCAGTGCCCCACCGACGCCGGTCCCAATAACTAAGAACGCTAAACTATCGGCACCTTGACCCGCACCACTTTCTAATTCCGCTAAAGCGGCACAGTTGGCGTCGTTTTCAATGGTCACCGGCAACTTAAATCGGGTTTCAAATTCCGCCTGAATCGGGAAGTTGTGAATATACGGAAGGGCACTCGCGCCTTCAATCTCGCCGGTTCGCTTGTTTACCGACCCCGGCGAACTGATTCCGACCCCGGTAATGGGTGCTTGGACTTTCATTTGATTAACTTCCGTCGTCAGCAAGGTCATAAAGTCGTCCTTGGTAGCTGGCGTAGGTACCGCGTGGTGCGCAACTAGGGCCTGATCTTGCCAAATCGCAAACTTAATACTCGTTCCACCAATATCAATTAATCCCAGTGTTGACACGTTATTTCACCTCAGCATCCTTAAATAACAACGTCTTGATTTCAGCGGGGGCTAAAACATCCGCCGATTTGTCTGGCAATGGTTCTTCGAAGAAGTTGACCGCTTGGGCCGGTTCATTCTTAAAGTTAACGGCTAACGGTGCCGTGTCCGCGCCTAAGTTATACCCACGTAACGTGATGCCGGTGGACTGGTTCGCACGTTTCAAACTCGTCACCGCAAACGCTGGACTTTGGATCTGCAAATAACTCGCCGCTGCCGCAAGATCACCATCATGGTGACCCGTCGTTTGCACGCTAAATGGCACTTGGAAGTTATGGGCATTGTGGTAACTCTCTAATCGTTGGGCGTCACTCCCATCATGCAGTTCCAAACTGTATTCAAAGGTGAACTCACCTTGCGTTTGGGCTTCAGGCGTTGCAAAGTAACCCCAATCACCCATTTCACCCACGGAACGAATCATGGTGAGTGCGATCGTGTTCGTTGCCGGCAAAATTTCATATTCATTCAAGCCAAAGTTACCAACCGTCACCCCGTTGCCCGCTTCGTTTAGGTTCACAAAAGCTTGTTGATGTTGCGGGTTCGTGGGGTTTTCCCACGTCTTAGCCGGCTGGTTAGGCCGCGTGACCGTTTCGTAAATCGAGTCGGATTCGTTCGTCGTCGTTTCTAAATCGGTCTGGAATAACACGCGGACCCGGTGATCCTTCATTTGATTATTCAAGTGGGTCGCAAAGGTCAACTGCTTGCTATGCCGTCCCAGCGTAATCGTCGTCGTAATATCTAATGGTTGTAATTCAGTCGCACGTTTAGCTGTCCGTTGCGTAATATCAATCACGGCTTTTTCTTCCTCAATTAAGCGGTCGTCCGCCGAAACTGGAATTTGCATGTGGTTCACAACTTCGATGGTCGTTCCTAACGCGTCGTCGTGAACTAACCGCGTCGAAACCGGAAAGTCCGTTGAAAGAATGGCTTGATTATCCGCCGTTTGTCGGTAAATGTACTCATTCCCCATGTCCCCAGTATCTTCAAAGACCATCATTTGATGGTACGTCTTACCGGTCTCACGGTTTGTGACCGTTAAACTTCCGTCGGCTGCTAACGTGGCCTGCACCCATTCGTTACTTAGGTCGTGGGCACGATTAGCCGGCGTCGTATCGGCCGCGACGGGACTAGCCGCCACCGTTGCTGGTTGAAGTGCCAACGCCTGCCATGCAAAGGCTGGTAAGCCCGTCATATTAAACTCAATGGTCAATTCAATCGCTTGGTACGGCACCCGGAAACGGTCCTTTGGCAAGTCATAGTGGAACGCGACTTCCTGGTTAATAAGTCGGAACGGAACGGATTGTCCCTGCGCATCAACCACGTTCAGCGCTGGCAAGTTGGCCAGTTCGGCGGCGAGTTCGGCACGTTGTTCTTGAATCGTGCCCGCTTCGCTAAAGTTACGCCGGTCCCATTCAACCGTCGCCGTCACTAAACCTGACTTCGAATAACCGGTCGTATTCACCACGACAAACGGCTTAGCCGTCTCATCAAAACTAGTCGTATTGACCCGACTAGCCAATAAATTAAGGGCATCCTCAGCAACAAAGCGGCTAACTTCAGCGGATTTCGCAAACCGGGTCATCATTTCACGGTGAACTTCATCAACTGAACAGCCACAAATACTGTCATGCGGGTGGTTTTGTAGCAATAATTTCCAAGCATAGCGTAACCGGTCATGTGGATAATCCGCAGCCGGATAAGCCATGGTTGCCAATGGTTCCGCCTGGTTTTCAATCAGACGTTCCGTGGCGGTATTGGTTTGTTTTAAATAAACCCGACTAGACGCCGTGTTCGCTAAGGTATACCAGCCATCCGTTTCTTGGCTGGTCAGTTCCCCATCGATTGTGCTCAAGTCTTCGGGTAGGTCCGCCCGCAACGTCTCCAAATAGTCCGTAAAGTTCGTATGAATAAATTCGTAGTCCGGGTAAAGCTGGTTAGCGACCTTGATGGCCTTCGTCACGTTTGTTTGAACTGGCTGGTGATCGACACCGTTCATCATCAAGAGGTCCCCGGTAGACGCAAACTTCTCAGCATCGGCTAATTTTTGATCCCAGAAAACCTTCGCTTGGGCGGGATCAACTGGAATTTCATTCCCATTGCTGTACCAGTTAGCGAAGAGTAACCCTAAAATCTTGCTGCCATCGGGGCCTTGCCACCACATTTCCGAGTATTGTGATTCAAAATCAGCTTCGCCAGTTTGATTATTGAAACCAGTCGGCGTCACCCCACGTCCAAAAGCGGCGGTCTTTAAGTTGGCTAGCGCCATCATTTGTGGTGTTTGCCCCATGTTACCAAACGTATCCGGGAAATAGCCCAAGGGCACGCCAGCCCCATATTTTTGCACTTCATCGCGCCCGATGATCATGTTTCGAACGTTCGATTCCGGACTGATCAAAAAGTCATCCTGCAAAATATAGAAGGGGCCGATACGGAGTTTTCCCGCTTGAACGGCTGCGACTAATTCAGGTTTTCGCTCTGGCCGCACTTCCAAGTAGTCATCAAGGGCAATCGTCTGACCATCTAAGTGAAAACTATCAAAGGTCGGGTCCTTTTTGAAAATATCCAGCAAGTTATCAATCAAAGTGACTAGTCGCATGTGGTGTTGTTCGTATGGCATATACCATTCCCGATCCCAATGGCTGTGTGAAATAATGAAAACTTTTTTCTTGGTCATAGTGGTTTAACTACCTTTCTATTTTGAAACCCAGCGTCGTCAATAATAGTTCGCAATACATCATGTTTGCCCATGAAAACCAGGCCCGGGTAAAGTGCTGGTCATCATTAACATCAAAAGATTCGTGCATTAAGTCGGTGCCACCCGTTGTTGTGATCAACGTTTGCAAGGCGGCTAATTGTTGGTCGCGGTGGCTGGTCGTGAGCCCCTCCATCGCAATGGCAATCGGCCAAATATAATTTTTAGGCGTGTGGGGACTTCCCTGACCGGCACCACGTGGCCCGCTATAGTAATAAGGATTCTCGGGACTAAGCAAGGTCTGCCGCGTCCGCTGATAATTCACATCTAACAAGTCGCAGTAACCGAGGTACGGTGCACTGAGTAAGCTCGGCACATTGCCGTCGTCCATCAACGTCGCGTGCCCAAGACCGTCAACTTCATAGGCGTAAACTTTTTCGCCGTTCGCGTTCAGCGTGTAGCCGTAAGTTTCAATCCCCGCTTTAACGGTGGCCTGCAGGCGTTGTGCTCGTGCCACGATATTCGGGTCGTCGAGCACGCTACAGAAGATCGTTTGTAAATAGCCAAGAATGACCACTGCAAACATATTGGCCGGGATTAAATAGCCGTATTCACAAGCGTCGTCGCTCGGCCGAAACCCTGACCAAATCATCCCAGTGTCCCCAACCGGACTTCCGTGGCCATCCCCTGGCAAGGAGTCTTCCGGGTGATCCTGCGTCCGGATAAACCGGTACGGTGACGTGCCGTGATGTTGTTCGACTTCGAACGTCGTCAATAACTTCTTAACACCCGTCACAAAGTTAGCGTCAAATTGTGCGGTTGCGCCCGTATTTTTATAAAGGAGGTAGGCGAGCTGGACCGGATAGCACAGGGAATCAATTTCAAACTTACGCTCCCAGATCCAGGGACCCATCTCGGTTTGGTCGGATTGATGGCCGCGACTGTTAGCGGTTTCATTAAAGGCGTTAGCGTAGGGATCGATCGCCATATTGAAGAATTGCCGCTGGACGACTCTGGTGATTAGCTGTGCAATTCGTGGTTGCTCGTGCGCTAGCGCCAAGTACGGTCGGACTTGTGCGGTCGAATCTCGTTGCCACATTGCTGGAATATCACCGGTCAAAATGAACGCATACCCCTGCGCATCGTCTGAGATCGTCGTGGTTAACGTGTTTAAAAAGGTCTTTTGAAAAACCGTCCCCAATTGTGGGCTGAGTGGCTGACTTAACTGGTCAATTTTAGTGACAAAAGCTTGAACATCCTGATCGACATAGTTCGTTGTCATCGTTGCACCTCTTATTTGATATATCATTTGTCTTGATTATAACATGCTGTTTTCAGTTGTATATATCAAATCACGACTTTTTCTTCCCTTTTGTCATCAAAAATGATATATTGTCATTAAAATCAATCACCAAAGGAGGAATGGCGTCAATGGCACGTAAAGAACCCCGCTATTTAACGATTTATCACGATTTAGAGCACCAAATCTTAACGGGTGAGCTGCACCCAGACGAGCAGCTTCCCACCGAATTTCAACTAGCTAAAACCTATGACGTTAGTCGAATTACCTCCAAACGGGCCCTAACTGAGTTAGAAAGCCGCGATTTGATCTATCGCCGGCAAGGCAGTGGTAGCTTTGTTCAACCACATAAAGCCAATTTAACCAGCAAGCAATTATTAGTCGTCTTACCGTTTCCGACTAACGCCGGTCTCGGGGACTACGCTTCCGGTATCAGTGCGGCTGCCAACGCCAAGCACTACCAGGCCGTCACCATGGACCCCCGCGGATTTGCCCAGCTAACGGCTTCCGAAATTAAGCATAAGTACGCCGGCCTCATTTATTTACCACAGGATCTGTACCAAGAAGCTGAACAACTCTACCTATTGAAGCTCGAAAAGGTTCCGGTCGTCTTGCTAGACAAGTCACTCCCCGAACTCGAACTTCCCGTCGTCGCTGCGGATAACTTTAACGGTGGCCAACTCGCGACCAACCACTTGATTCAGCAGCAACATCACCAAATCTTGTTTTACGCTCAAATGGAACGGGCCGTTTTACCAAGTTCCGTCTACGAACGCTACTTTGGTTATTTACAGGCGCTTCACCAAGCTGGGCTCAAACCCGTCGTTTCTATTCATGAACTGACGGCCTTAAATCAACTGACCCCCGATGATTGGTTGACCTATTTAGATCAACACCACATCACTGCCATCGTCGTCGAAAACGACCTGATTGCCATTAAGTTGATGAACCGTTTGCGGGCCGTTGACCCAACCATCTGGCAGCGCCTGTCGATCGTCGGTTTCGATAATATTCAAGCCGCCAGCTTAACCTATCCCGCGTTGACGACCATCGCACAAGATTTCAAGGGGATGGGCAAAAAGGCGGTTGAATTATTGCTCAATCAGCCCAACCAGCCTAGTGTCGTTCGCCTACCAGTTAAGTTAATTAAACGCGCTTCAACCAAAACGTTACCTAAAATTCCCAAGGAGGATTAAATTTTGAAGATTGATGAACTCGATATTCGCCAAGGAACGGCGAACACGTCCCACCGCTCAAGCGGTAATTGCCTCCCCTACGTCGGGGTCCCATTCGGAATGAACTACTTTAGTGTGCAAACCAATGGCGAAGACGGCGCCTGGTTCTTCCAACCAGACGCGCCACGCTGCGAAGGCATCCGGCTGACCCATCAGCCTAGTCCTTGGATTGGGGACTACTGCCACTTACTTTTAACGGCCGTTCAGTGGCAGGATCCTACCGAGCATCCCGATTTAGTCGGTAATTATCGACCTAACGAAGCAACGTTTAACGCTCATCACTTGGCCCTATTTGATGACCACTTCAACGTGCAAACTGACCTGGTACCCACCGCTTACGGCGCGGCCGTCACGTACGACTTTCAGGCCCCGGAATTGGCCCACCGTGGGATTGCGATTCAATTGCCAGATGACGGGCACTTTGAATTAACAAGCACTGGTGTCCGCCTCACAGTGTCCGACTACCACGACGGCGAAGATCCCAGCCTCACCCTCTTTGTCGAACTAACGGTTCCCGGACTTGATCCAGCTCACTCCGGCTACTACGACGCCGACCAGCAATGGCACACGACTACGACGGGGCAAGGTAAATGGTTGACCCTTCTATTAGCCACTACCCAGACCCAATTGGACTGTCGTTTGGCAACGTCTTACCTGAGCGCGACTCAGGCAACGCAAAACTTAGCAGTCATTCAAAAAGACACCGTTCAACAGCTCCAAGATGAAAGCGCTAACCTATGGAACACTTATTTAGGCCGTGTCAGCGTCAAAGATCACCATCCCGCAATGGTCCAAACTTTCTACACCTGTTTATACCGGTTATTCCTGTTTCCACAGCGCTTTTACGAACTAGACGCGGATGGCCAGCCGCAGCATTACGATACGATGGCTAAGCAGATCAAGCCCGGCGTCCTCTATACCAATAACGGTTTCTGGGACACGTCCAAGACGGTCTATTCACTCTTTTCAATCCTAGCGCCCGAACTGATGCCAAAATTCTTACGCGGATTCTTAACGAGCTACCAAGAAACGGGCTTTCTCCCCCGTTGGCTCGCACCGGACGAACGCGGTATGATGCCTGGCAACCTGGTGGATTCCGTCATTGCGGAGAGTGCCAAAAAAGGGTTGGCAACCGACTTAATGCCCGAACTCTTAGCCGCCATGCAAGACAGCGACTCTAAGCCAGCACTCGGCAAACGTTACGGGCGTCAAGGAAGCGCGGATTACGACCAACTGGGCTACGTCCCCGCCGACAAGTACCCTGAGAGTGTCAACTGGACGCAAGATTACTCTTACAGTGATTACTGTATCGGCCAAGTCGCCGACACGCTCAATCAGCCGGCCGTCGCCACCAAGTATTGGCGGCTGTCTAAACGTTACCTCAACTTACTTGATCCGCAGACCGGTTTCTTACGTCCTAAAAATACCGATGGCCAGTTCAAACCGAACTTCGTACCGGACCGTTGGGGCACCGACTACACTGAGGGCAGCGCTTGGCAAAATAGTTTCAGCGCGTTCCACGACATCCAGGGCCTGATGACCGCAATGGGTGGCAAATCAAAATTAGACGCCCAACTAACGACCCTTTGTAACACCAAACCGTCTTACCACGTCGGCGGTTACGAAATGGTGATTCACGAAATGGCAGAGTTAGCCGCCGTTGATTACGGGCAGCTGGCCATCTCAAATCAACCGAGTTTCCACCTGCCCTACCTTTTCAATTACACGGGGCATCCCGAAAAGACGCAGGTCCTCGTTAAACAGTTACGGAAACTCTTTAACGCTTCAACAACCGGTTTTCCAGGCGACGAAGACAACGGCTCAATGTCCGGCTGGTTCATCTTTGCTTGCCTCGGCTTCTACCCAGTGTGCCCAGCCAACGCCGAATACGCGCTTGGTATTCCGGCATTCGACCAGGTTACACTGCACTTAGCCGACCACGACCTGACCTTAACGACGGCCAACAACCATGACCATAACAACTTCGTGCAAAGTACGCTGGTTGACAATCAGCCGTTGACTACCTCAACAATTAGCCACGCCCAACTGATGGCCAGCACTAAAATCGCCACTCGCTTAGGCTTGGTTCCTAACAACTGATTATCGTTAGAAGATCAGTATTTTTCGGCGCTTCGCCGGCAGAATCCGTGGGCCGTGGGGTCGGCTACAGACAAAACCGGTCTTCCGCCTCGCTTGAAAGCCTCAAAGGACGAGTCTTTCAAGTCGCCCCGCACTGTAACCTGGCAAAAAAACGCCAGCTAACAGTGCCGACACTGCCCACTGGTTCTGCCGGCTGCGCTAGGATTGGTTAAAAACAAGTTAAATCAGTGTTTATAGAAGGATCACCTTAGCAGAGGTCGGCCATGCTGAATCTGCCGCGAAAGTGGCGTTGACCGGTGGACTTCCGGTTTACGCCACCGACGTCTTGCGAAACGTGGGGTGGCGGCTCGCAAGTGAGGACTAAGACCGTCTTTCAATCTTAGTCCGGTCGCCGCGGCAGGTGAAATCATGGACGGCCGGAAGCAACAATTTTACCAACTTTGTTAGTGTTGATATCTTGCTAGTATCAGGTTTTTATGATTTTCGACCTTTAGCCATCACACAAAAAATGGTCCCCGTATGGAAAATTCCATATAAGGACCATTTTTTTGATTATTTTACTATACTGCTTCGCCGGAGGTTGGCACTGATAGCATCGGTCGTGCTGGTGGTCTTAGCCCGGTGATTTTTCGGGCTTAAACCACGGACGGTCCGGGACAATTGTGTCTTTTGCAATTGTCCCGGGCGAGGATTGAGACCGCTTTTTAGGCTCAATCCGGTCCCACGACCGCGTGCCATCAGTACCAACCGGACTAGCTTACCGTCTAGGCCATGGGTTGCCCCGCAGCTTGTTGGCGGTACTCTTTTGGCGAAACGTCACAAATCAACCGGAAGTTCTTATAGAAATAGCCACTATTCGTGTAGCCGATTTCTAACGCAATATTGCTAATACTTTCATCCGTACTGAGCAACATTTGTTTGGCCTGGTCAATCCGATACTGATTCAAATACTTGGAAAAACTTGTCTGGATTTCTTTTTTAAATAACTGGCCTAAGTAAACCGGGTTTAAGTGTAGCCGGTTCGCCACTTGCGTTAATGACAAATCCTGTGCGTAATCGGCTTTAACAATGGCAATAACCTGCCGGACGTTCTTTGAATAAGTCAGTTGTGGCTTGGGCTCATAGCGTTGCACCAGTGCGACCACCGTCTGTTCCAACGCCGCAATCGTCGGGGCATTATCAATCAGCGTTAACTGCGCTTCGTAGTCCTGATTGCTAAACGTCTGGTGGTTACTCAAAATGTTCAAGACTAAAAAGGCAACCTGCCGCGCATAGGACGGTGCAACGTGTTCGTTACTTAATTTTACGAACAATGCTTGCGTCAACGTCACCATTAACGCTTGATTATTACTACTTAGCGCTCGCTTAAATTTATCCAGGGACACCTTAGGAATCTCCGCCTGCCGTAACCATTCCGTGCGGGCCGCTCCTGACAAAAATGGCGACCGGCCTTCGTAAAATTGATAAAGTTCCGCTAACGTTTGGGCCTGCTCCAAACTGTCAGCGAGGCCCGCTAGTTGGCTGACCCGTTCGCCCACCGTCACAAATGATGCCCCGGTAATAAGCTGTTGGGCCTCCAACTGTTGAATGAACTTCGTTAAGGATAGGTGCGACCCAACAAAACAAATCATAAATTGATTTTGACTCACGTAATATAAATTCTGCCCTTGCTGCTGGCAAGCCTGACTTAACGCATCATAATTCGTGACGTTATTACAACAAATCATCGTCAACTTATGCGGATTATTCGCCACACCCGCACTGTTTAACAATTGTTCCGTCCCCGCCTCATCAAGTTCCTGTGCCACTAACCGCTCCGTCTGCATTTCCAAATAGTAGTGTCGCGTTGCGGCCGCCTTCGTCTGCGACTCTAATTGCCCATGTGCCTTGATTAACACTTTTTCAAGTTCCTGCGCATCAACTGGTTTGACTAAATAATCAACGGCGCCAAAATGAAGGGCCTGTTTCACATAATCAAACTCTTGATAACCTGATAGTACGATCACCAACGGCGCTTGCGGTAATACTTGCAACTGCTGCATTAGGTCTAGCCCCGTCATCTCAGGCATCCGGACGTCGGTAATAATTAAATCGACCGGCTGCTGTTTGAAAGCTGCTAACGCCTGCTTGCCGTTACGAACCGTCTGAACAATTTTAAATCCGTTTTCTTCCCAATCAACAATTTTGGCCATACCCTTTAAAATCATGTATTCATCATCAACTAACATGACACTATACATTTTAAAGCCCCCTCTACAAAACCAACTCTAAAATTGGTACCGCTTACGTTTGGCGTCACATGCCGTCCTTCATTTTCAGCAATGTTTTCACCATCAAAATCTAGAAAAACCCAAGGTCAGCGCGCCCACTGATCATCTTTTAAAATCACAGTTAAGGTAATATACTAACATAATCAACTATTTGACTAAATTACACCAGTAAAGGCGCTCACAGATCATCTGTGAACGCCTTTATATTTATCAATTATTCCCTTGGAGGTGGGATAATGATTTGCTATTACCCGTGGTCATCAAATTACAGTACAGGCCACGAATCAGCGGTAACTAAATTTATTTTAAAATTGGTCGTTTAAGCTTCCGTCGGTTGCTGTTCTTCTTCTTCATCCAGCATGATTGAACTTTGGGTCTCCTTGTCAAAGAAGTGCGCCTTATTGATATCAAAACCCATTTCAATGACGGTGCCTGGTTGATGGAAATCACGCGCGTCAACGTTCGCCACGAATTCCGTGTCGCCCACTTGACTGTATAACTGACTCGTTGCCCCTAATAGTTCGGACACGTTGATCGTTGCTTTAACCGTTTGCTTTGGCCAAGTGTCGATGAACACACTTTCAGTATGAATATCTTCTGGGCGAATCCCGAAAACGATATCCTTGCCATTGTAGCCGCGCTTATTTAGCGTGCTGGCCATCCCTTCAGGAACGTGTAATTTAACGCCCTGGTGATTATCGATCACGTTATCTTTAAAGCTGACGTTGAAGAAGTTCATGGCTGGTGAGCCAATGAACCCGGCCACAAACATGTTCCGTGGTCGATCATAGATTTCGGACGGACTCCCGATTTGTTGTACTTCCCCCGTAGACATAACAACCACGCGGTCAGCCATCGTCATCGCTTCCGTTTGGTCATGGGTCACGTAAATCGTGGTCGTGTCCAAGCGCCGGTGTAATTTTGCAATTTCCGCCCGCATGGAGACCCGCAACTTCGCATCCAAGTTAGATAACGGTTCATCCATTAAGAAGATGGGCGCATCCCGAACGATTGCCCGGCCTAACGCAACCCGTTGCCGTTGCCCACCGGACAAATCAGCTGGCTTACGGTCCAAGAAATCAGTTAGCCCTAGAATTTCGGCGGCATTTTCCACCCGTTTATCAATCTCTTCTTTTGTATACTTACGCAGCTTCAACCCGAAGGCCATGTTACCGGCCACTGTCATATGTGGATACAGGGCGTAGTTTTGGAAAACCATCGCGATATCACGGTCACGCGGGGGAATATCATTCATGACTTTATCCCCAATTTTCAAAGTTCCCTGGGTAATATCTTCCAGACCAGCAACCATCCGGAGCGTGGTTGACTTACCACAGCCTGATGGTCCAACGAAAACGATAAATTCCTTGTCTTTGATGTGCAAATCAAAATCATTAACCGAGTTTTTAGTCGCATTGGGATAGCGTTTGTAAATATGATCTAGATCGATTTCAACCATAATATATACCAGACTTTCTCAAAATACACTTATTTTTATACCAGATTATTCAGTATTAGGAACGATTTTATACCAACTTTTAACAGTTCTTATTCTAAGTGAAAACGTTGTCATTAACCATAGGCACATTGTACAAAAAGTCGGCCAACAACTGGCAAACAGTCCGAAAAATGGTTACTGGCGATTTTAAATTACTTCAATAACGATGCAGCCAACGCAAAGTCGCCCACCGTTGCCGACGCGTTATCGGCAAAATGGCTGTGCACGATTAGGTCGTCAGGAATCTGCACGTAGTTATGGTTAAGTTGGTCAAAAGTCTCTCGGACTTTAATGATGTTGTCATCATCAACAACGGAACCACCAAAAATAATCTTTTCGGGGGCGTAATTCACAAAGGCGCTGAAAGCCATCTGGGCAGCGTAGTAGTTGATGAAATCAAACACCGGATGATCCCGGTCTAACTTTTCTCCAGGAATCCCCGTCCGACCTTCAATTGTTGGACCAGCTGCGACCCCTTCAAAGCAGCGATTACCGTGAAATGGGCAAAAGCCTTCGTAATGATCATCTGGATGCAGCATGACCGGGGCGTGACCCATTTCAAGGTGGGAGTATCCCCCGATGAAGTGCCCATCTTGGATGACACCCCCGCCAATGCCCGTTCCAATCGTGAAGTAAACGGCCGAATCAACGTCTTTGGCACTGCCTGCAATATATTCGCCATAAACCGACGCGTTCACGTCAGTCGTAAAGTAAACTGGCACGTGTAACGCTGCTTTTAACGTGCCAACCATATCGGTTCCCGTCCAACCAGACTTCGGGGTAGCTAGAATATGACCATAGTCGGCCGTTCCGGGTTTGATGCCGATGGGGCCAAACGAACCGAGACCAATTGCGTCGACCGGATTTTCCTTAAAAAAGGCAATGCAACCAGCTAAAGTCGTTGCGGGATCTTCAGTTGGAATTCGTTTTTTAGCACTAACCCGATACGCTTCATCCGCTGCGGCTAAAATAAATTTAGTGCCGCCCGCTTCAATGCTGCCTAGTTTTTGACTCATAATAATCACCTTACTCATTCAATTTATTTAACTACATTCAAATACGACCCACATAATAATCAGCTAGTCTTCCTTAATCGCAAATGCCATGGTCATCATGACGCCCTGCTGACCATCGCTAGCAATCGCCATCGTAAACGAGTCGCCAAAAGTATCAAGCATCCGGGAATAAACGTTTTGTAACCCAATCGATTGCTGTTGTTCGGCGTTCAACGGCTCACGCATCTTGTGATTGATGGCCGTGACTTCCGCCGCGGTCAGGGGCCGCCCGTTATTCACAATTTTGACTTTGACCAGTGGCCCTTCCCACCATGCTTTGACACTCAGCGCGTTATCCTGACGAGCAAAATCCACACCATGGACGAAATAATTTTCGACTAACGGTTGCAAACTGAACTTAGGCACTTCCACGGTCGCTATCGCCGGATCAATTTGGAACTGGTAGGCGAGCCGGTCAGGAAACCGAACTTGGTATAAAAAGACGTACTTTTCAATAAATTTCAACTCATCCTTGATCGTCGTACGGGGTGACAAATCGGTGTTATTTCGTAGCAACGCGGCAAAACTATAAACTACGTTGGCTAATTCCGGCTGATCCGCATCTAGCGCCGCCATCCGAATATATTCCAAGGTATTGGACATAAAATGCGGATTAATTTGGGCTTGTAACGCCTTCCGGTTGGCCTCTTGCTGGGCAATTTGTAATTGATAAATGGTATTAATATGTTGATGAATCTCTTCCAACATCGCGTTGATACCATCCGCCAACGTCCGTAAATCCGTGGGTTTCAAATCAACGGGCACCCGCGCATCCAAATTACCAGCGGAAACGGTACTGACCGTATCCACAATGGAATCTAACTGGTGCTGATAACGCCGAAAAGTTAACCACAGCCCAATACTGAGTCCAAATAATAGCACTAACCCCAGTAAGACCAACGGCAAGACGTGGTCAATCAGTAGGGTACGCAAGGTCGCGCGATTGATAACCGTTGTCAGACGGTACCCGGATGGTAACACTTTGGTACTCACACGGTAGCCACTTAAGTTGTTGGTATTATTGGCATCCAACGCCCGTTTAAATGCTTTTTTAGAGCTTGCTTTGACGTCCTTACCAGCAAAATAGAAAACCGCGTCATTCGCATCCGATTCAACCGCAATTTGCAGCGCCCGCGTGCCCGGAATCTGCCGTAACTGCTGATTTAGATCACTTTGATCGAAGCTCAAGCTGATCACACCATCAGTCTCTAAGGTGTACTGATTGACTAACGGGGCACTGATTGCAAACTTTTGCTTAACATCCTTCGCCGCATACAGCCCACCCCCGGGATTGGCTGCCGTCGCCACGAAAACCTTCTTCTGGTTTAAAAGGCGCAGGGTCAACTGGCTGGCTTGGTCATGTTGAACAAAGAATTGACGGGATTCAGTTGGCCAGAAAAAGTACGGCCCCCCGTGAATGCTCTTATTAATGGCATAATCACTGTATGCCGTTATTGATGAATCAAAGTACTTCTCGATACTAGGTAAATTACCAGTCGCAGTCGTGAGTTGGGTCGCAAATTGTGAAATCACTTGTTGATTTTGCATCACCGCCTGACTAACTTGTGCGGTCGCCGTCGTTTCTGCTTGCCGAATTTCTGAATCATAGGTCCGTACGCTCACTGTCACAAAAACGCTGGTCGCCAAAACAACCATCACTGAAATGATGGTTGTATAGACCTTAATTAAGCGGGCAAAACTTGACCGCAAAATGTGATCATGAACATGCATTTAAACCGCCTCGAGCATTTTATCAATTTTGGCATACCACTGATGTGACAACACGTCGGTCGCAAACATATAGATTCCGGGACTCAAGAAAATAATTAGCCCTGGCCACTTCAAGGAAATAACGATCATCGTGATCGTCACGACAATGAACACTAACAACTGCATGAAGCTACTGAAGAATTGAACAACGGCTAATTTGACCGCGTCTTTAAAGGTCACGTCGTAACGGGACCGAATCATGGTTGTAAACATCGCCAAGCTGAAATCGAAAATCAACGCCGCAACGATGATAAATTGAACAAATAGCATCCACGCCTGACTGACCGTCGTGCTTAAATACAAGTTATAAGCCAGCACGATACCGGTGCCTAAAAAGATCCAAGTATGCAAGTTTTCTTGCCAGAAGTCAGTCTTGAATCGACCCCAAGCCGTTTTAAAGGAATATTTTTTATAATCCCACTCGTTATCCATGTACATCTCACTCATCGTCCGAAAGGCGGGCCCAATTCCTAATACGATCAGACCAGCGACCGTCAAAATCCAGAAATACACGGTCATGATCAAGAAAACAAATATGCGGGTAAAAATCCGATCAGCTGCACGTCCCATGCTAATTCCTCCTCGTTGGTTCTGTTACATTCTCGTTTTGAAACTGGCTTTTTAGTTTATCCCACTATTACTGTAAGAGCACCATGAACGCCTCATATGGTCGCAGTTGGATATCACCCAACTGGTTGGGATAATCATCATAATTTCCCACTAACCGTCTAGCTGATCGTTCAGGTAACGTTACGGCTACCGGTTCAGCCCCGAAGTTACTGCAAACTAACCACGTCACTTCGCCTAACGTCCGGGTGTAGGCAATTACGTCGTCGGGAACAGCCAGAGCTTGAAAGTCCCCAGTCTGTAGCACCGGCTGCGTTTTTCTAAGTTGAATCAATTGCTGATACGTCTCAAAAATGCTATCTGGTTCAGTTAAAGTTGCCCGCACGTTGATGGTTTGATAATTGGGATTGATTGCTAACCACGGCTGACCAGTACTGAAACCAGCGTTTACGCTAGTATCCCACTGCATTGGTGTGCGGGCGTTATCACGGCTAAACCGGTTGATCTTTTCCATCGCCATCGTCGCCGAATCACCTTGAGCACGCAGCTGCCGATAAATGGTCCGCGCTTCGACGTCGTCAACTTGTTCAATCGTTGTGACCGGACAATCGGTCATGCCAATCTCCTCACCTTGATAGATGTAGGGCGTGCCCTTCAGGCCGTGCAAGGTAATGGCTAACATCTTGGCACTCAGTTTGCGGTTGGATCCGGTTGGCCTCCCGAAGCGTGAAACGGCACGGGGCAAGTCGTGGTTATTCCAAAACAAACTGTTCCACCCATCCGTTGCTAATTCGCGTTGGCACGCATATAAGGCCGCCTTCAATTGTGGCACGGATACGGGATGGGTTTCCCACTTCTCACCGCCCACCTTTCGATCCGCCCATAAATGGCCAAATTGAAAAATCATACTGAGTTCTTGGTGGGCAGGACGACTATATTGCAAGGCTTCCTTAGGTCCCGCACTCCAAGCTTCGCCGACCGTTAAAAAGTCCCGGTCAGCCCAAGTTGCGCGGTTCATTTCATGTAAATAATCATGCAGATGCGGGCCGTTAACCAGCTGTTTTTCAAACGGCTCTTTCCCAATCATGTCGATGACATCCATCCGAAAACCACCGATGCCCTTATCAATCCAAAAGTTCATCATGTCATAGACGGCTTGGCGTAACTCAGGATTCTGCCAGTTTAAATCAACCTGTTTGGCTGAAAATAAATGCAGAAAGTACTGGTCACTCGCTGAATCGCGCTCCCACGCGGAACCGCCGATGAAACCCGAAGTGAGGTCATTGGGTTCATGGCCGTCGATTGGGTCCGACCACACGTAATAATCCCGCGTTGCACTATCCATCCCCGTCCGTGCATTAACGAACCAGGCGTGCTCATCACTCGTATGGTTCACGACTAAATCCATCACAATGCGAATATCGCGTTGCCGGGCTTCTTCAATTAAGCGTTCCATGTCGGCCATCGTCCCGTATTCCGGGTTAATGGCTTGATAGTCAGAAATATCATACCCATTGTCCGCGTTGGGACTTTGATAAACCGGGCTCAGCCAGAGCGCGCCCACCCCTAATTGTTGCAGGTAGTCCAACCGACTAATAATGCCGGGTAAGTCACCGATACCATCACCGTTACTATCTTGAAAGCTCCGGGGATAAATTTGATAAACAACTGCACGCTGCCACCAATGCTCGCTCATCTCGATCATCCTTTCTGAAGTTATTGAAAACTAAATTCAAAAATTAATTACGCTTGTATCAGTGAAAACTAACCACTTGGAGGCTATTCTGATTAGCACTGAGTATTTGATGGTAATACCCGACGGAGCGGCTCTATCATCACTGTGCTGAAATTATTAAAAGAGCTATGTAGACAAAGAAGTCGTAGCGCAATTGGCCCGACCTCTTTGTGTGACTCATGGTTGACTATTTTTTAGCCAAGAAGGCGTCATACTGTTTCTGTAATTCTTTTTGAACCTTGTCATAACCAGCCGTCTTCAGTTCCTTGTCCATCTTCTTGATGGTTGGTTCTGGATCAGCGGTACCGGTGTTAAGAATATCGAGGTACTTACTCATAACGTTGGAGAGGTTCGTGATTTCAGTCTTCAATGCCCGCGTATCTGGGTTGAACCCTAACGCTGCGGAAGTCTTGGAGTTAGCGATTGAATCATCACGTTTCTTGATCATGGCGTTCGTTGTGGTATCAAGGGTGTACAAGTTCTTGTTGTTCCCCATCATCCACGCACCGATAAAGTAACCTGGTTTGTACTTCTTAGTTAACTTAATCTTGCCCTTGTCTTCGTTCGTGAAGTTCCATTGGTCGCCTTCAAGTCCCCAAGTAATGTTGTTAAGCAACTTCTTGTTCGTGTTCATTAAGTTCAACACTTTCATTGCTTCAGTCTTATGCTTAGAAGTCTTGGAGATGTTCCAAACGGCAACTTGCGTTTGTGCAGAAGATTTGTATGGGTCAGTGATGGCTTTAGATTGCATCTTCTTGCCACCGGCGCTGTTTTCCAAAGTTGTATCGCCGTAATCGTAAGGACCTTGGGTTTCTTGACGAACGAACCACGTGTTGTCTTGCAAGTTGTATTGCGTACTTGAAGTTGCGGCGTCCTTTGGAATGTATCCCTTTTCATAATAGCTATGCAACGTCTTTAAAATACCCTTCATTTCAGCGGTATCGTAGACATTCACGATCTTCTTGTTCTTACCACTGGAATCGATACCGAATGGTAAACCGTTACCCAATGGGAAGTCCATATGTGCTGGTGACGCTTTGAAACCTTGACCAATGGCGAAGGCAGCGACCCCAGGGTTTTGCTTGTGGAATTTAGCTAAAGCAGGTTCCATGCTTGCGTATGAATTAACGCCCTTGATGTTAATGTTGTTTTTGTCTAAGAAGGATTGGTTGAAAGTTAACATGTTTTGCGCGTAAACGTTGGCATTAACTGGGAAGCCATAAATCTTGCCGTTAACTTTTAAGCCTTTCCAGTATGATGGATTAACTTCTTTGTAGGCCTTTTTAGCCACCCCATTTTTCAGTTCATCCGTCATATCGGCGTAGGCACCCTTGAGGGCGTTGTTAGTATAGCTTTGTGAGAACGCTAAGTCATAGCTGTTACCAGACGTTACCATAACGTTATACTTTTGTTCGTAATCACCCCAGCCAATAAAGTTCATCTTAACGTTGATATCTTTATACGTTTTATGAATTTCTTTGTTGGCCTTTTTGAGCATTGCATCGTAGTTCTTTGGCTTGTCCCCAGGCATATACATGTTAACCGTGGTCGTTTTGCCTGATGAAGCACTATCTGACTTTCCACAACCCGCAAGTGCGATGGTACCTAGCGCAGCAACACTAACAACCGCTGCCCCTTTTACAAACTTGTTCATACGTTTCATCCTCCTTGGAATGAGCCCATGAGCGTCAGCTAACCAGTTCATCTAAAATGATCAACATAATTTCAGAATTTAAATTTTTGAATGGCACTAATCATCATCATTAGCGTCACCAACCAGCCAACTCACCAGCAATAAATTTATACCCAACCTAAAGTGTTCGAACTAACCTTTGACCCCACCAATCGTCATCCCTTTGACGAAGTACTTTTGGAAGAATGGATAGGTCAACGCAATTGGTAACGTTGCCACTACCACGATTGCGAAGCGCATCCCTTCGGATGGCACGCTGGTTGCACCAGCGACCGCGCCGTTGTTCGCCATGTTTTGCGTCATGTACTGAATGTTGTTTTGAATCTTGACTAACAAGTACTGCAGTGGCGTAACGCTGTCCTTGTTGATGTACAGCAAGGCGTTCATCCAATCGTTCCAGTAACCTAGCGACGTAAATAAACTGATAGTTGCAATCCCAGGAATGGCAAGCGGTACCACAATTGTCCAGAAAATTCGGAACTCACTGGCACCATCCATCCGGGCAGACTCAATGATTGCTTCTGGAATCGACGTTTTGAAGAAGGTCCGCATAATTAACACGTTGTAGACCCCAAAACTCATCGGTAAGATCAACGCCCAAATATTATCTTGCAAGCCCAGCATTTGGGTCACAATCAAGTAAGTTGGCACCATCCCAGGAACAAAGAGCATCGAGATTAAAGCGAAGATGGTAAAGAATTTTGCGTAGGCGAAGTCGCGCCGCGAAATCGCATAGGCATAAGTTGAACTAAACAAGCTGTTCATAATCGTCCCCACGATTGTGACGAAGACCGTCACACCCAGTGAAACGAGGACTTGGTGGCCCATTTTTGACAAGTATTGGTAACTAGCAAACGTCCAATGCTTAGGCCAGAATTGATACCCATAAGTGGTAATATCCGCTTCCTTCGTCAGAGACAAGATGATAATGAAGAAGAAAGGCAGGATACAGGATAAGGCGAAAATCCCGATAAAAACGTTGAAAAACAGGTTGGCGCCAGGTCCGAACTTGCGAATTTCAACTGCTGAAATGTGCTTTTTTTTACGCAATGGCGTCACCTCCTAAAAGAGTGCTGATTCTGGCCGCTTCCGACGAATAATCCAGTTACTAGTGAAAATGAGTAAGGCCCCAACAACCGATTGTAATAATCCGGCGGCGGTGGACATCCCAATATCGTTAGTTGTCGTTAACGCCCGGTAAATGAACGTATCGAATGTCTGCGTGACGTTGATTAAGGCGCCCGATGAACGTGGAATTAAGTAGAATAGTCCAAAGTCACTCCGGAAGATCCCACCAATATTTAAGATCAACATCAGCGTTGCAACGGGTAAGATATGTGGTAACGTAACGTTCTTGATCTGTTGCCACTTGTTCGCACCATCCATCATGGCCGCGTCGTAGTAAGACGGATCAATCCCCATGGCGGTAGCGAAGTACAGAATACTGTTGTACCCGATCCCTTTCCAGACTCCGAGGAAGATAATGATAAACGGCCAAACCCACGGCGTGTTATAGAAATCGATTGGCGTTCCACCCATCGCTTGGATAATGTGGTTGAAGATCCCTTTATCGGTGCTTAAGAACGCGTAAACGAAGTAAGCCAGAATTGCCCACGATAGGAAATATGGGAACAACATCGACGTTTGATAAACTTTCAGCAAACGTTGATTCCGCATCTGACTCATGACAACTCCGAAGAAGATGGCAAAGAAGAAGTTCAGTAACAGGAAGGTCATGTTATACCCGATCGTGTTACGAATCACTAGCCAGAAATCCGCGGACTTGAAGAAGAAAGTAAAGTTCTGGAACCCGACCCAAGGACTATGGAGCACACTGTAGATAAATCCTTGTTCTGAATATTGGAAATCTTGGAAGGCTACAACGTTAGCCAACACTGGAATGTAGAAGAAAACGATTAAAAACAGTGAACCAGGTGCGACCATTAATAAGTACACCCGGTTATCCCAAAAACGCTGAAAGGACTTCTTTTTCTTAATCGGCGGTAATGGCACTGCTTCTGTAACGGCTGGGTCTTGCGTCATCGTTTCTCCCTCCTTTCATTTATTACACTTGCTATAGTAACCGCTTTCTTTATAGCCAACAATCAACTAATTTAAGGGAAATACCAACAAATTTAAGATTTAAACAAAATTAGATATATTTTTTGTACAAAAACCAACAACGGCCATCAGTGGGGTTCACCGATGGCCGTTGTTGGTTTCTAAATTGCCAATTCTAATTTTCATTACTGCTTTAAGCGCTGTCTAAACTAGTTATTCCGGTTGGCGCTGATGACATTAAGTTACAGAACCGGAATACTTGCAAAAAGATACACTTTTTCCGGGCCATTCGTACCAACCTTCTGAATATTCGACAGAAATAACAATAGTAAAACTATCTTTAGCGCAGTCGGTAAACTTGCCGCTTCCGGCCGCCCATAATTTCACCTGCCGGGGCGACCGGACTAAGCCTGAGAAACGGTCTTAGTCCTCGCTTGCAAGCCGCTAGCCCACGTCTCGCAAGACGTCGGTGGCGTAAACCGGAAGTACACCGGTCAACGCCACTTTCCCGGCAGATTCATCATGGTCGACCTTCAGCTAAGGTGATCCTTCTATAAACATTGATTTAGCTTATTTTTAACCAATCCTAGTGCAGCCGGCAGGACCAGTGGGCAGTGTCGGCCATGTTGCCTGGCAGTATATGCCAGGCGACATGGCGGGGCGTCTTGAAAGACTTGGGCTTTAGGCTTTCAAGCGAGGCGGAAGCCCGTACTTTGGCTGTAGTCGACCCCACAGCCCACTGATTCTGTCCGGCGGAGCGATGAAGCATCCTATTTTTGGTCATTAACCTTTGATTGTGCCTATTTTAATGCTTTCAAACTTTAGTTACTGTTGATATAGTGTTGATGAATTTAAATCTTTCACCTTAATCAGAACGAAATATCACAGGCACTCACGATCTCTTTGTAGAGGCCGTGGCCGACTAAGCCGTTACTGCGTTTGTCCATTGGTAACAATGGTTCGTGTAATTCTGGCAAGTCGTCTTGTCCGGCTTGCCAGGCCTTGATTCGCCAGCAAACCGTTTCGCAACGGGCAATCTGACCGCCCAGACGGACGTCGATGATTTCAAAACCGTTGCCCCGCCGCTGCTGATGCCAAACTTGCCGAAATAGGTCAAGTAATTGACGTAACGCCGATTGGCACGTCTCAATTGCAACTAGCGCTGCCGTGGCTTGCTGGTCATTGGCTGTCGCCGTACCTAACTTAGCAACGGCTTGTAACGCCCGCTGTTTAAGTAATACCGTCTGGGCGAGTTGCCGGTAAAAGGTTAACGTTAATCGATTATCCGGTCGAACTTGGCACTGACTGAGGGCCGTAATCAAGTGTTCATACTGCGTTTCAAGCCCGATACTTTGCAAGTTTTCCCGGTACCGTTGGAGTAATAAGTCTTCGTAAAGAACAATTTTACTGACGTTATCGGCATCCACGTTGACCGCCTGCGTAAAATTATCGAATTGATCCAATAGCTTATAAAACGCCGGTGATTCTCCCTGCGTCAATTCATATTCTTCATCGATGGTTTGTGGCTGTACGTCCGGATGGTATTGATACGCCGCAAAAGCTTGTAGTCCGTACCAAGCTGAGCTGATGGGCACTTCGGCACCGTCATCAAACCACATCGTTGCCACCACCTGCGTGACCCCACTGGCCTTGGCCGCATTTAAACCGGCGCGAACCGTCGCCAACATCTTGCTTTGATTGGGTGCGAGGGCGCTCCAAGTCCAGATGCCACCCGCAAAGACCACGTCGTCACTCAGTTCAAAGTGCTGGGCAAACCGATCCCTGTAGGTGGCTTCATCTTCATGATAATAGTCCCAGTACACTTGACCCACCGGCGGTAAGCTGGCCTTGAAGTCAGCGTCAAAGTGCACATTTGGGTCATACATTTCATGTTTTGGTGACGCAAAGGTGAACCAGAGATCACTCCACATGTACGCCTTGAGTCCAAGCTCCCGAGTCAGTTCAACGACCAGCTTCAGTTGATCTAAAATCAGCGTTTGCTGGTCGGTAAACCCGTTATCATCCAAGTACTTTCCTCGCCCAAGTTGGTAGGCTTCATCCATTCCCACGTGAATCTTATTCGTCGTGAACGGGGCACTCGCAGCCCGTAAGAGGTTGGTTAAAAAAGCCTTCGTTGCGGGTGCACCGACCAGCAGCGTATCATCCGTATCCCTGACCGAGTTGTGGGCATCCCATTTAAGTGCGTTGTGCATGTGTGCCAACGTCTGAACAGCGGGCACCACGGTAACGCCAAATTGGTCCCCATACAACGCAATATCGTGTAAGTCGGCTTGACTATAGCGCCCCCGTTGACGACCGAAATAGGGTTCTTCAGGAATTTCAAATAAATCCTCTAAATACAACCAGAGTTCGTTATAGCCCATACTAGCAAGTCGCCGAATCATCATTTTTACCATGTCCACCGTGGGGACACCGTTACGGGCCACGTCGAGCATCGCTGCCATGACTTTAAACTGGGGCCTCTGCTCGATGGTGAAATCATCAGCCTTCTTAATCTTGCCGGCAAGTAACGCGGCACCCCGCATCAAATCCACCTGACTACCGTAAGTTAAGGTCACCTGTTGGCCGGTTCGCGTGATGGCAATTCCCGCCTCACCCGTTTGGCACGTCACCTTTAAAGCATGCGCCGCTAAGTCATCACCCAATCCGATTACTTGGACGGCTTGAACTTGTTCAGCGGTCAATCCACGCCACTCTATCATATTTGCTCCTCCTCATTTCGACTAATTAAGGTTTAACCTGATATATTTATCCGCCTGAAATATATCATACCTACTAAATTTGGACGAGGGTTGGACGCTTGATTGCCGTTAAAGTTGTTGCGCCGCTTATACCAAGTCCGCTGCCAATCAGCCTTCTAAGCCAAAAGCGTTTTCATTTCATAATTTAAGTATCCCCTTTATTGATCAAGCTGGGCGCTGTCCCAAAATAACGTTTAAATAACTTGCTAAAGTAATACGGGTCTTGATACCCGACCGCCCGGGCCACTTCGCCCACCGCTAATTGGTCTTTGAGCAACAAGTCCTTCGCCCGGCGCATCCGCAGCTTCGTCAAATAGTTAATGGGACTTTCGCCCTGAACCCCTTTGAACGTCCGTGATAAGTAGGCCGGACTCACGTGTAGACTGGTCGCCAAATCGCTCAAGGTCAAGTCCTCACTGTAGTGCGCCTCTAAATAATAGGTGGCGGCACTAACTAACGCCACGTGTTCCTTATCAGTCGTCTCACTTTGTAACGCTAAGTAGTCGCTACTAACCGGATTTTCCGGTAATGCCCGCAATAATAAGCAGAGCAATTCCACGACCAAGGCTTGCAGTAAAACGGCGTGACCCAGCTCAGCAGGCCGCTGACTTTCGGTGACGACCCGCTGTGCGCACGCCATGAATTCTGGTCGCAACGGGCCTAGGTTGACCAAACTGTCAGCAAACGGTAAGTGGTCCGGCGTCTGCCCCGGCAACGCCACGTGCCGAAAACCAACGTGTAGTTGCAAACTTTGGGAGGCTGGTGGCTGCGTTTCCTGATGGTGGACCCCCGGATTAAATAGCAAGGCTTGCCCAGCATCAACTCGCCGCCACCGCCCTTCCACGTTGTAATCAGAATAACCTTCTAACATAATCGACAGTTCCAAAAAAGTATGGTCATGATAAACGTAAGTCCCAGGTTCCTCGTTCCGGTACGAAAAAGCGTAAAGCACGTCCGGCATTAACTCGCTCAGATTTAACATCCGGCCACCTCCCTGCAAAAAAAGCCATGTATTCAGACAAAATCGTCCATTCAGATTATCCGGATTTACCAGCATACTAGAACCCTAAAGAACCGTTACTCACCAAATTTCGCCTTAGGAGGCTCCCCGTTATGAATCCTTACCAGTGGGTCTGGCAATACGCCAAGCGTAGCCGCTGGCAACTCGTGTTAGCGCTGATTTTAGTTGTGATCAACGCGATTGGTGTTGTCGTTGTTCCCTTGCTTGGCGGGGTCATCGTTGACCGCGTCATCACGCAACGCCAACTCAATTTGTTAATCCCGCTCCTAGCCACTATGATTGGCGTCACCCTTTTCCGGACCCTCATTCGTTACTGCTACATTATTTTATTTGAACGCATCGGGCAAAATTCACTCTTCGATATTCGCCACGACCTGTTCACCAAACTGCAATCGTTGGATTACACCTTTTTCAATGCCGTAACGAACGGCGATATCATGGCCCGTTTAACGGGGGACACCGATGCCATCCGCCACTTTCTATGTTGGGTCTCCTATAACTCATTAGAATGTATGCTCTGGTTTTTGACCGCCGTCATCGTCATGGCCCGCATTAACTGGCAACTGATGCTGGCACTAGTCATTGTGACACCCCTAATCGCCTGGCTTACTACCCGGATGAGCAACGAAGCCCACACCGTCTTCTTCAATATTCGGCAAAGCTTTGCCCGCTTAAACGCGATGGTCGAAGAAAACATTTCCGGTAACCGGGTTATTCGGGCGTTCGCTAGGGAAGACTTCGAAGTTCATAAGTTCGAAACACTCAACCAGGATTACCGTGAAAAGAACATGGACTCAGCCAGAGTCTCGCGGCGCTACTTGCCCGCTTTGGATTTCCTCGCGTCCCTACTTTCCGTGATCGTTTTGCTCTTCGGGAGCAGCCTAGTCATTCATCATCACATGACCTTGGGCGCGCTCGTTTCGTTCAACGGCTTTCTCTGGATGCTGAACCAGCCCATGCGGATGAGCGGGTGGCTAATCAATGACATTCAACGGTTTTCAGCCGCGACAATTAAGATTCAAGCCATGCTTGAGACGCAACCGGTCATTGCACCAACGACCGACATTGCCGCACCTAAAATTAAGGGCGCTGTCACCTTTCAACACGTTGACTTTGCTTTCCCGGACGCGCCCGAAGTTAACGTCCTCACCGACATCAACTTCACCGTTGAACCGGGCCAGACGCTGGGAATTTTAGGTGAAACGGGGTCGGGTAAATCAACCCTGATGAACCTGATTGCCCGCTTCTACGACCCAACGCACGGCCACGTTTTGATTGATGGCCAAGACGTTCGGGACTGGTCGCCTCAGGAACTCCGCCACCAAACGACCATTGTGACTCAAGACCTGTTCCTATTTTCCGATTCCATCGTCGACAACATTAACTACGGTAACCGCCAAGCACCCGAACAGTTCATTCGTGAGATGGCCGACGTTGCCGACGCCAATAACTTTATCAACACGATGCCGGATGGGTATCACACCGTCGTTGGCGAGCGCGGCGTCGGGCTTTCCGGCGGTCAGAAACAACGAATCTCTTTGACCCGCGCCCTCGTCAAAGATCCCCGTATCCTGATTCTGGACGATACGACGAGCGCCCTCGATATGGAGACCGAGGCAACAATTCAACGGCGACTGCGCAAGGTCACGCGGGATAAGACGGTCTTCATTATTGCTTCGCGGACCTCCTCGTTGCGCCGCGCGGATCAAATCATCGTGCTTCGTCAGGGACGGATCGTTGAACGCGGCACCCACGACGGCCTACTCGCTGCCGACGGTTACTACGCTGAAACGTATCGCCGCCAATTAGGCTTACTCAAAGAAGCGAAAGGAGTTGATCCCCTTGGCGAAACGGAACACGTCTAACGAAGACGAACAATTAAAGGCCCATTTCAATTGGCACGATTACGCGCGGCTCGGCCAGTACCTCAAGCCATACACGTGGCGCATGTTGGTCGTCCTCGGTTCCATTTTAATCGGGAACATTGCCATCATTCTAGGCCCCTACTTGATGAAGGTCGCCATTGACCAAGCCATCCCGCAACGCAATTTTCAACTTCTATGGGAACTGAGCGGTATTTTCTTGGTGAGCTTGCTCGTGGCCTTCGGGTGCTTTCGTTATCGCATCTGGGCGATTACCGAAATCGGGCAAAATTTGCTCATCGACATGCGCACCGATTTATTCAAAAACTTGCAAAAGTTGCCCTTTGCTTACTTTGACTCGCGTCCCCACGGAAAAATTCTGATCCGAGTCGTTAACTACATCAATACTTTGAGCGACTTATTGGCAAACGGGTTAGTGAACTTAATTTCCGACGTCATTTCACTCGTCATCACCCTGATCTTTATGCTCGCCATCAACTGGAAACTGACGTTGGATAGCCTGGTTCTCATTCCATTTTTACTGTTGTGGGCCTACTACGTTCAAAAAAGACAACGGACCGCTTTTCGCACCCTCAGTAACAAACAGTCTAACTTGAACGCCTTCATTCACGAAAGTATCGCTGGCATCAAGGTCACCCAAGGATTTGCGCAGGAAGAACACGCCATCAACGCCTTTGATTCCGTGGTCAACGATAATCGTGACGCCTACATGCGCGCGGTCAAGATCCAATACGCGCTAAGCCCCGGGGTGCAAAACATTTCGACCATGACCACGGCTTTAATCTACTTCATCGGTATTCAACAACTCGGCGTGGTTGTTAGTACGGGGACTTTGATTGCCTTTCTGGGTTACATTAATAACTTCTGGAATCCGGTCATTAACATTGGTAACTTCTACAACTCACTGGTTACCGCCACGACTTACTTGGAACGCATCTTTGAAACCATGGATGAACAACCGACCGTCACCGACGCACCCAACGCCTTTGCGTTGCCGCCAATTAAGGGCGATGTCCGCTTCAATCAGGTCAGCTTCCGTTACGATGAGGATGGCCCGTTAAACCTCGACGGCGTCTCATTTCACGCCAAGGTCGGCCAAACAATCGCCCTCGTTGGGCCAACCGGCGCCGGTAAGTCAACGATTATCAACCTTCTGTCCCGATTCTACAACGTTAATAGTGGCCAAATTACGATTGATAACGTCGATCTCAGCCAGGTCACTTTAGATTCATTGCGGACCCAAATGGGCGTCATGCAGCAGGATACCTTCATCTTTTCCGGAACTATTATGGATAATATTCGCTACGGCCGCCTCGACGCCACTGACGCAGAAGTCGTTGCCGCGGCAAAGCTCGCCCGGGCCGACACCTTCATTCGGACTTTGAAAACTGGCTACCAGACGGAGGTCCAAGAACGCGGTGACAGTATGTCGGCTGGACAACGTCAACTATTAGCGTTTGCCCGCGTTCTCTTAGCAGATCCCCGTATTCTGATCCTAGACGAAGCCACCGCAGCCATCGATACCAAAACCGAGGCCCTATTACAGGCTGGTTTAAACGAACTGCTCAAGGGTCGAACGAGTTTCATCGTTGCCCACCGGTTATCCACCATTCAACAGGCCGATCAAATTTTAGTGATTAATGACGGCCACATCGTTGAGGCCGGGCGTCACGCTGATCTAATCGCAAAGCGCGGCGAATACTACGAGCTCTACGATTCCCAGTACCGGATGTTACAGGCTGAATAATAATGATAAGCGTGGGATAAACGACAGCGTAAACTGCCAGTTATCCCACGTTTTGACTATCATCAATTATCAAAATGACCAATCGCTATCAGTGCTTGTCCGTGACCTTCATTTTTTGACATAAAAACCTTTAATTTATAGACATCCTGGTATGTTTTTGCACTTGAAATATACCATGTAAGCGGTTAGAATCAAACCATTAAAGCGTAATGACCACAAAAAGTTATTGGGCAGACTATACCAACTGGAGGATTCTTATGGCTAAATACGAAATACTTTATCAACGATTGCGAATGGCAATTTTACGTGGCGAGTACGCGCCTAACGACCGCCTGCCAAGTGAAAACGCCGTTGCCATTAAATACGGCGTCAGCCGCATTACCTCCAAACGGGCCCTGAATGACTTGGCCGCCGCTGACCTCGTTTATCGGGTTCGGGGTGGCGGGACGTACGTTAAGCCCCATAAAAGCACCACGCAGCGACAAATCCTACTAGTCCTTCCTTTTCCGGAGACAACCGCCTTTGGGGACTATCAAAGTGGGATTCACGCGACCCTCAAAGACACCACCTGGGAATTGAAATTAATGGCCAATGAGGATTTTCTAAAGCTCGACATGAGTACGTTGGCCCAAAGTTACGCCGGGATTATTTATTATCCTCAAAACTTAGCAACCGAAATGCCCGTTCTAATGGGACTCCACGCACAACGGCTGCCCCTAGTGGTACTCGACAAGCGACCGTCCGCATTAGCCGTCCCCAGTGTCGTTAGTGATAACGTCGCCGGCGGTAGTCGTGCCTGTGACCATTTACAAGCACTCGGCCATCAGCGGATTGCTTTTCTGCCCGCAACGCCTTTTTGGCAAACCTTTACGGGCACGGTCAGCGACCGCTTCATGGGCTACTTCAACGAACTGACACTTAACAAAGTCGACCCAACCTTGCCGCTCCGTTGGGCGCAAGCGCTCCAAGCTTGTAGTGACGCCGGACAACTCCAAGCCTATATCCACGCGCAGGGCATCACCGCGCTCATTGCCGAAAATGACGTCATTGCTTTACGCGCCATGCACCAGCTCCAGGAACTCAATCCCAAAATCATGCAACACTTAGCATTGATTGGATTTGATAACCTGCCGGCCGCTGAAAAAAACAATCCGGCCCTCACCACGGTCGTGCAAGACTTTGCCAACCTCGGTGCTAAGGCCGTTGAAGCTTTACTAGACCAAATTAACAATCCTGACCATACGTTTAACGAGCAAACCATCGTTAACGTTAAATTGGTGGTCCGCGCATCGACCGCCGACGTTTTGAGTTAACTGCGTCAACCTTTTGGGGAGGTTTTTTCATGGATGGACAACACTTACAACAGCTTTATCCACAGGCTACCGTCCAATCAGTACCTTGCGACCGCGCAAACGTTGTGTGTGTTGCTTTAACCACCAATAGCTATTTATGGATCGACACGACTGACCTGGGGCAGCGCGAACTAGCACTCTTGGAAATGTTAACGAAAACCGCGCCAGAACTATCCCCTGCGGATCCGTGGACCGCATTTTTGACCGGCGCAGCAAGTCCGGCACCACAAACGATGGCTAAACAATTACAGCTGCTCCACTTTCAAGTCCGCTTTACCGATGATAACCAGCACCATGGCCAGTGGTTAACGGCACTGACCGGGTTGTTCGACGGTGTTTTGCACGCTGCTTTTACTTCTCAAAATGCCGGTTACCTCCTGCTGAACGTTCCCATCAGCGACCTGTCACAACCAGACTTATCAAGTTTATTAGACTTATTGGATAACGATTTTTACACCAACACCCATATCTTCATCGGCAGTCGGCAAACTGCCGTGACCAACTTGCCAAGCACCTACGCGTTCGAGCAGCAGCTCTTTCACCATTCACATAAACAGGCGGTCGGCACGCTCAGCCGGAGCATGCTGCCGTATTTGGCGACAACCCACCGCCAAGCACTCACCGGGGTAACCCCCGACTGGTTAGCTGATCCAGATAACCGCCAACTCATTGCCGCGATCTATCAGACTCAGGGAAACGTCCGCCAAGCCGCGGCGAACTTATTTTTGCATCGCAACACGCTCCTCTACCGCATTGAAAAATTGGAGCGTTGCAGTGGTTTCAATTTAAAAAACATGGACGACCTCGTTTACTGTTACTTGCTGACATTAGCCCAGCCGAATCAGACGTAGTGTACTAGTGTTAAGATTTTAGACGTCACAAGAGGCCACGGGGCTTCTTTTTAAAAATTTAGCGCACTCAATTGTAAATTCGTCATACAAAAAACGTGTCCGCAGTTATGCAGGCACGTTTCTATTTTGCGCTGATTTAGTTACGGCGCATTCGCCAAGCAATGGCAGCTAACCTTGCTAGTAACAAGTCGCCTAGTCCTGCTACCCACGACATATTCGTTTCATTAGTCTGTGGTAGTGTCGCGGCAGTCGCCGTCTGGTCATGCTTCGTTTTAACTGATGGGTGACTTAAAGCTGCCCGCACGCCCGTGATTGGCTTTTCCTATTGCTATCGTCGCAACGTGGGCCAAAAGGTAGTTTCGCATACTTTTTAAAGCACATTATCAATATTGATTGGATCATTAATACTAAATACTATGCTATCGTTGCCGCTTAAATCCAAATAACGAAATAGTGGTCAATAATAACGCTAGCACACCTGCAAATATGCCCTGATTGCCGGTATTTTTTTCATTAGTTTGTGGCAACGTCGCACCTTGAATCGAACTATTCGACTGATGGATTGGCATGACCACCGTGCCGCCAATATTAGGTCGGTATGACCCAATATTCACCCGCTCGTGCTTGTATTGAAGCTTCGCTGGCGTCAAGACCCGTAACGTTCTAGCCGGTTTGCCACTTGGTAGCACCACACTCTTCTCAGGCCGAGTTACTTGCTCGTTAGTCTCTGGTTGGCGCTGACTATTAACACTGACTGGTCGCGTTGAAGTGATCGTCACCGAATGACTACCGTTGCTGGAAACACTAGTTGGCTGCGTCGGAAACGTTATTGGCTTATCAGCAACACCGATTGGCTTGGTTGCGACCTTCACCACCGGCTGCTTTCCGTTGGTGGGAACAACGCTTGGTTGCGTTGGGGACGTCACTACCTTGTCAGGAACATCAACTGGCTTGGTGGGAGCCGTGACCACTGATTGACTACCATTATCGGGAACAGTGCTCGGTTTTTCTACTTCGTCAGGAACATCGACTGGTTTGGCTGGCGTTGTGACTACTGGTTGACTAGGGTGATTATTCACGTCGTTTGCTTGAGCCGCAGTTAATTGCATTTGCGCACGTTGTAAGGCCACTTTAGCAGCAACTAACGCCGAATTGGCATCATTGAGTGCTTTTCCCGTGGCAACAACCATTTCCTGAGCCTGGGCCACCACTTCAGTCTGCTTAGCAATGGCGGCTTTCAAATTTGCAATCGCTTGGTTTAGACTTGCTAGCCAAGCTAGATCCTTAGCTAATTGTATCTGTGCGGCCGTTAACTGTGCCGTTAAAGTTTGCACGTCAGCCACCTTGGCCGCCAATTCCTGCTGTGCAGCTTGCAATGCTGCTTGGGCCTGCTCATTGTGATCCGTCGCATCAGCTACCGCTGCGTTGGCTTGGTCAAGTGCAATAGCTTTTGTTTTAGCATCCGCTGTCTTGGTTGCTAAATCGGCTTTGGCCGTCGCTAGTTGAGCAGCAAAATCCACGGGTGTAATCAACGTGGTATTCGCTGAATTAGGTGTATTGAACGGCGTATGAATGATCTCATGAATTTCGCCATGGTCATCAATACCAAGCGCAAGATAACTATCGGATAAGATGTCTGAATCAGGCAGGTCAGGAACTTCTGTCCATTTCATGGTAGTTCGATAGATTACTTCTTTCATGTTTCCAATCGTCAGCGTTCCAGCACTTATTTCATCTGCCAAAGTAAAATCACTACCAGGATTAACATTATCATCAGTAGCAGAATCGAAATCATATTGTTGGCTAAGATTTTTGAGTAAATCTTCTAATAAGGTATTTCCTCCATATTCACGCACAAATTGTTGACCCAACGTTATATCTTCAAGTGTACTTGTAATATTATGACTATTGTCACCATTCCACTGTGCCAACAGTTGATTAATCACAACCAAGGCAAACCTGGTCAAATCCGCCCACTGTTCCTGAGTTACTGCATTCAAATTAGCAACCTTAGTCGCCTTGTCAACCTCAGAAGCCGTATAGCTATTGTCGGCTTTAACTTGGTCCATAAATACTATTGCTTTCGACTCATAAGCTTTTTCCGCAGCAAACTGTTGCAACAGTGGCAATCGATGAACAGCCTGTTCTTCAGCATTTAGACTCTTCCACGTTTGACCGTCAACCTTAACTTTCGGTTGCGCATCCAGCTGTTCTTGCAACTGATTAACATTATCTTCAGCCGCATTAACCGCCACGTTCGCCTGACTCGTTGCTACCTGGGCACTGCCAGCCGTATCCTTAGCTTGTTGTAAATCACTGGTCGCCACGGTAGCCGTTGACGTCGCACCCGCCACGTTAGAAGTCGCACTAGCTGCTTGGCTCTTAGCCGCAGTTAAATCAGTGGTCGTTGTTTGTACCTTAACCGTATCGTCAGTCACTGCTTTAGTCGCAGCAACTTTTTCTTGATTCAGCTCATCCGGGGAAAGTTGACTTAACTTAGCGGTTTCATCCGAAGCTGCCTGAGCCGCACTGCTGGCTGCAACTTGAGCAGTCGACTGAGCTTCAGTAGCCGTTGAAACGCTACTAGTAGCAGCAGAAACGTTTTTTTGCGCCTGACTCACGGCCGCGTGCGTTTGAGACGCCGCACTAGTAGCGGTCTTAGCGCTACTAGTTTGTGTAACAGTACTAACGGATGAAGCTTTGCCCGCACTACTTTGATTAACCGTATCAGCCTTAGCCTTAAAAGTACCGGATCCTAACGCCGCCGCAGTAATAATTAACGTAGCTGTGATTTTTTTATTCATGATTACAATCCCCTTATTCAGTTTTCACGCACTATTTATATGGCAACCCCTAAGCACAACCCGCATCTGGCTACTTCACGCCGTACCGCTACCGTTACATCGTTCAAACTAGCTAGTGTTTAAAGACTAATGCCATCATCATTGTCCTATGTACAGCTCAGATTGAAACAGTGACCTCAATTAACCAGACCTTATATATAAGTTTCATAGTATAACGATAAATGCAAAAAATAGCCACACTGCTTATCAAACAATAATATTTTTATGTTCCTACATAACTATTTTAACAGGTAATTCGTACATCGGCCGAATTTTATAATGGTTTAACCTTATTTTTATTATTATTTTTATATTAACAGCAAGAAAAGATACTACAGCCTGTTCCATAATTAGAATCACAAAACACACTAAGCCTAGCTCCACCAGTTTGGCAGGGCTAGGCTTAGTGTGTATTTATACTATTGACTATCTTAAATTAGTCACTTTAGCGGGTAAAATCAATTTAACTGCTAATACGCTAAATCGAACTTCTCAAAGTGCGCCTTCAAATAGTCCAGCGTCAAACTCTTGCTCGTTTTAATTAGCTGTTCAGGTTTACCACTAGCCATTAACTGACCACCGGCCTGACCACCCTTTGGGCCCAAATCGATCAAATAATCAGCGTTCGTCATCAGGTCAAGGTCATGGGTGATGATAATAATCGTCGCACCCTTCGCCTTCAAGCTATTGATGACACCCAACAACGTTTGCACGTCTTGCGGGTGTAACCCAACGGACGGTTCGTCAAAAATAAACAACGTCTTGCTTTGGCGCTTGTTCAGATGGCTCATGAGCTTTAAACGTTGCGCTTCACCACCGGATAAACTAGGCGTACTTTCACCTAAGTGCAGGTAACCTAATCCCATCTCATCAAGCAACTGTAGCTGTTTTTCAATTTTCGGAACCGTTTCAAAGACACTCAACGCCTCGCGAACCGACAAATTCAACAGGTCAACAATGCTATAGTCGTGCCACTTGATTGCTTGAATTTCATCCTTGTAACGCGCGCCGTGACAGTAAGGGCAGACTTCTTCCATGTCTGGCAAGTATTGAATATCCAGGGTAATCGTCCCTAGTCCCCCACACTGTTCACACGCCCCCTGCTTATTGTTATATGAAAAATAAGCCAGGCCATACTTTTTCGCTTTCGCCGCTGGTAAACTCGCAAACAGCCGGCGCAAATTATCCATAATCGTCGTGTAAGTCGCAATCGTTGAACGGGTGTTTTTCCCAATGGGTTTTGCATCCACGGACACCACGTCCGTTAAATGGGTCTTCAGCTTTGTCACTTGTTTCGGCAAAGCCGCCTTTTCGTTAACCGCTTTGATGGCTGGCACCAGACTATCTAAAATCAGACTGGTTTTCCCAGCGCCGGAAAAACCGGTCACCGCCGTTATCTCGTTTCCAGGAATTGAGACCGCCACATCGCGTAAGTTAAAGTAATCCTTAACTTCGAAATCAGTGTCAAGGTCACTCGCCTTTTTAGCCACGGGCACTTTTTCATGCATAATGTCAGCCTTACCAGAGATATAAGGGCCAATTAGCGATTGCGGATTGCCCACCAAATCTTGAGGCGTGCCTTCAGCAATAACGTTTCCGCCAGCATCCCCCGAACCGGGACCAATCTCGATCACCCAATCCGCTGCTTCAATGATATCGACTTCATGATCGACGACCACTAACGAGTTGCCCTGCGCAATCAGCTCCCTAAAGATTCGGATGAGCCCCTTGACGTTATCGGGATGTAACCCAATCGACGGTTCATCCAAAACGTATAAGACCCCGGTCGTCTCCGTGCGAATCGTCTTAGCTAGTTGCAGCCGCTGAAGTTCACCGGTGGACAAAGTATTCCCATTCCGCGATAGCGTTAAGTAGTCCAACCCTAATTCAAGGAGTGGCCGTAACGTATCCGTTAAGTTCTTAAATAGGATGGTCGCCATGCCGGTCATTTCTTGGGGTAAACTTTCTTTGGACTTAGAGACCCAATCGGATAACGTTCCCAGCGTAAGGTCCGCCACTTCAGCAATGTTTTTGCCACCAACTAATTGGGTTAATAGTTCTGGATTTAACCGAGTCCCGTGGCAAGTTGGACATACTGAGAAGTGGAAAAATTGATTAACTTGATTGATTGCCCGGTCACTTTTAACCGTTTTAAGGGAATCATAAACGGCTGCGTGGGCATTTTCATATAACGTCTTATCGGTGTGGAAAACCCGCCCCGTCGAAGTTCGAAAATCAACCGGGTACTGTTTCTTCGCACCGTTGAGCACGATGTCTTTTTCGTGGTCCGTTAAATCCTTATACGGCACATTGATGCGAACGCCCAGCGTTTCCGCCACTGTCGGCATGAAGTTCCGGCCTGGCAAGTGCCATGAAGCCACGACCCCTTCGGCAAGGCTTAAACTCTCATCACCAATCAGTTTGGCTTCGTCTAATTCACGCACTTTCCCGGTTCCGTGGCATTCAGGACAGGCTCCACCAGAGTTGAAGGCAAAGTCTTCCGCGGATTTGGCCATAAATTCGACCCCGCACTCTGGGCAAGTCACGTAGCCCATCTTACTGTCCACGCCACCCGGCAAGTCCATCGCTTGGGCCACCTTTAAACTAGGTGCAATCCGATGCCCGTTGGGACAGACCATGGAACCCAAACGTGAGAAAATCAACCGAACGACGTTGAATAACTCACTCATTGAGCCCACCGTTGACCGTTCAGAAGGAACGCTTGGCCGTTGCCGGAGTGCAATTGCGGACGGAATGTGTTTGACTTCCTGCACCTGCGACCGTTTGCTTTGGCCAATTCGTCGTCTAGTATAAGTCGATAGCGCCTCTAAGTAGCGCCGCGACCCTTCCGCGTACAAAATGCCCATGGCTAAAGAACTTTTCCCCGATCCCGACGGACCAGAAATCGCCACAAACTGATTCAATGGAATATCGACATTAATATTTTTTAAGTTATGGACGTTGCCGCCCCGTACACTAATATGCTCAATTTGTTTTTCACTCGTTACCATAATTAGCCACCTTTAATTCAATCCTATACTACTAAGGATAGTTTTAAAAGCGTTCCGATTTAAGGCAGCAAGTACGGACCATTCAACATTAGTTGCGGTCATAAGCCCACACGGTTAACGGGGCAAAAATGGCCACAATCAGGATATCAAACCCTAAAACTAACAACGCTTCGTGCGTCCAGCTTCCGGTTGCCAAGATTTGCCGGATAGCCGTAATCACGTAAGTTACCGGATTGAAGTTCGCAATCACGCGCAATGGCCTGGTTAACGATTTCAACGGAACAAAGGCGTTCGACATAAAGGACAGCGCCAGCATCGTAATCAACGAAAAGCTTTGTACGGTCCCCGCACTCTTGGCGAGTAACCCGACCAACGCAAACAACCACGACAACGCCCAGCCCGTCAAAATGGCTAACAGGCCAATCACGATAATCCAGCCAAAGCTAACGTCCGGGCGCCAACCAATCAAGTAGCCCGTTGTCAGTGACGTGATTGTCGCAATCACCAAGCGCAAGATATCACCAAAGAGTTGCCCCGCAAGCGGCGCAATGTGCGCCATCGGTAACGACTTAAACCGGTCAAAGACGCCCGAATCAAGGTCTTCTCGAATTTGTGCGCCCGAACCAGAAGACGCGGATAACATGGTCTGAATCAAAATCCCAGGAACAATCGTGGGTAGGTAAGCCTGCACCCCACCGGCAATCGCCCCACCAAATAGGTAGGTGAACATTAACATAAACATCACCGGTTGGACGATCACGTCCATGAACTGGTCCGGATTGTGGACGGTTTTGAGTAAGTTGCGGTAAGCCATCGTTGCGGTATTCATCAAAACGTTACCACTGTGTGTTTGTACTTCCATTTTGCATGCCTCTTTCTTAGTTCTTGCCGACGGTCAAATTCATAAAGACGTCGTCGAGTGACGGTTCTTGGACGGATAATTGGCTGATGGCGATCTTAGCCTGGGTGAGCGCCTCTAAAATCGGGGTGAGCTGGGTCAGTTGTTTTAAGCTAACACTCAGTTGCTGACCCGTTTGTTGAACGGCACTCGTCACTTGTGTCCCTAGTAACGTAAATGCCCGGGCCACTTGCGCCTGGTCGTTCACGGTGAAGGCTAGCTTCGTCCCGCCGATTTGTTGCTTGAGTTCAGCCGGGGTCCCCATTTTCACAACCTTACCGTGGTCAATGACGGCCAAGTGATCAGCTAATTGATCCGCTTCGTCTAAGTACTGCGTCGTTAAAACGATCGTAGAACCTTCTTGCACTAGCTTGCGGATGGTCGTCCACATCTGTGTGCGGGTCCGCGGATCAAGTCCCGTGGTGGGTTCGTCTAAAAAAATGAGGGCCGGTCGGGTAATCAAGCTAACGGCCAAATCCAGCCGGCGCCGCATCCCGCCAGAAAAGTTTTTCAACGCCTTATCCGCGGAATTTTCCAACGAAAATTCTGCGAGTAATTCAGCCGTCCGTGCCTTGGCATCTTGACGTGAAAGCCCATTTAACCGGGAAAAAATCATTAAGTTCTCCCGTGCAGAGATATCTTCATCGACGGAGGCGTATTGGCCGGTCAAACCAAACATCGAACGTGCTAACCGCCCCTCTTTAACCGTATCGTGACCGAAAATTTTAACCTGGCCCGCATCGGCCTTGAGTAACGTCGTCATCATCCGTAAAGTCGTCGTTTTCCCCGCGCCGTTTGGGCCAAGTAGGCCAAAGACTTCCCCGGGTTTTACGCTAAATGAAATATCATCAACGACCGTTTTTTGTGCAAACCGCTTCGTTAAATGGCTAACTTCAATCGCATTAATCGTTGTCATATTAATTCCCTCTTACGCTTTATTTTTAATCAGGTCCCCCTGAACAAAAAACATCATAAGGCCCCCTGATTAATTTGTCAATCTTTTCGTTAACATCCTGGATGCCATTTCAAAACGTTGTCAGGTATAATGGCAGTATGGAGGCGATTCAATGCCTAATTTAATCAAACAAAAAAACGCAGCCGGTAAATTGATCGAATTCAACATGGTCAAACACACGGCTGATGAAATTTATCACCGCACCCACGCGGATAAGGGTGAACACCAATCGTTATTCCAAGGACAGGGAAAAATCCTGCTGGCCCTATCCAAAACCGACGGACTCTCACAAAAAGATCTCGCTACTCAGCTAAATCTGACGGCACAGTCCACCGCAGAATTTGTGAATAAGCTGGTCAAAAAACGGTTAGTAACCAAGGAAAAGTCGACGACTGACCGGCGCAAAACGGTCATTCGCCTGACCAGTGCCGGACGAAAAAGTGCCACCAAGGAATCCGCAAAGGTGCCAGAGTATTTGAAGAACTTGACTGACACCGAGTTAGACCAACTGTCCGCAATTTTGACGAAAATGAACGACAGCCTGTACGACGAAATCAGTACCGCCAATCCGTCTTGGTACGATAAATTTCACGATAGTATAACCGACCGTTTACGCGACTGGTTTCTTTGATTGCCACGCAAAAATGAGCGTAATAGGAAAAGCCAACCAGAAGAATTCGAGGCTGCTGAAGAAGTCAGAAATCCGAGATTTTTAGAAATAGATTCACAAAATAGGTAGTCAAATAGCCAGCAAAGTGGGAGAACTTATCCGCTTTGCTGGCTATTTTTAAGCTTGAGTGGGGCATTTTAAAATGACTGTTTAATTTTTCAGCAGCCCCCCAAAAAAATTTCTGCTTGGCTTTTCATATTACCACTTAGTTATCTTCTAAAAACAGCTGGTATAATAGCCAACCTGCGCCAATTGCGGTACAAACAGCGCCCAAAATTGGGACGATTCTGCCAAAGTAGACTACCGTCATCATTATCGCACCACCCACAAATAGAAAACCGCTGGCTAAGACGTTAATCATCGCGTTCCTCCGTTAACCGTTGTGTCAATCACCATTAACCTAAGCTTAACAAATCAAGGCCATATCAACAACTAGAACCACTACCCTTATTAGCCACGCCGCGATGTTAACCACATCAACCCTAATCATTTACTACCGGATTTAAATCAGCTGGAACAGTCATAACATTCGTCGCCATAACACTGAATTGCGCCCACATCATCGTGTTGATTACTTGGCTTAATTCATAAATTTGAACCGCCGTAGACTCACCATCAACAGCGATTGTGACATCCAACAGAATCAAATTACCATCGTAATGTGCCCGTAAGAAGGTCACCCGCTTTACCGCCTTGAGGCTTTCAATCTGCATTTGATACCGCTTCTCCAAATATGGGTCGAAATAATCGACTAAATTCAAACTACTCTCTTGGAAAATATGCAGTCCAGCGTGGAAAATAAAAATACCTAGCAACATACTAGCCACACTATCCAACCACGGAATTTTTAACCAAGTCGTTCCAAATACCGTTGCCACGGTCACTAGACTCGTCAATGCATCACTAAAGGTGTCCCGACTAGCCGCCGTTAAAGCGGCATTTTTTAGTTTCTGGCTCCAATGGTGGTTGACTATCCACAAGATCAAGAGGGTGAGACCTGAAAACGCCGCACCAAAACCAGCAATCGGTAACGGCGTCTTTGGCGGTACCTTGGCTAGCAATGTCTGCCCGCTTTGAAACATAATTTCCAGTGCAAGTCCCATCATAATAATCCCGGTAATCAGGGTATAAATCGTCTCAAAGCGGAAGCGAGACTGTTGTATGCGGGGACCCATTGATTTCTGTTCAGCTGGAGAGATTGGGGCCCCGAATAAATCGTCATCGTGAGTTTCAGTTGCAATGTATAATCCCGTTAATAAGAGTCCCGTTGAGACAATTCCAGATAAATTATTAAACGCATCCGCCCGTAACGTTTGTGAATGTCCAAGCCGCGCATAGTAGTACTCTACTAAGAACAGTGCAAAGTAAACGACGACATTCGCCCATAGGCGGCGACGCGCCGTCTTTAAACTACTAACAACCTGGTGCTGAATCTGCTGCCAGTCGGTTGGCTCCGGTGTCTTCAAAATAATCAGTCCTTTGTATTTTCTTAACAGCGTTAACATACGACTAGCAACTAACTTTTCAAAACAAAGCCACCGGAAAAATACCATTTTAAATCATCTCTTAACGGGAGTTGGTAAAGCGACTGACTTAAAATTCAATCGTTATCACCAAAAGGCAAACCAGTTGCGTACGTTTCGGCTAACTACACCACAAAAAAGCCCCCGGATTATAAAATCCGAGGACTCTCCACCTCACAACGCAATTGTCAGGATTTTCGAACGTACCCGACCATGGGTAACGCCTATGAAAGCAATCATACCATGCCTGACCCCGATTTAAAAGCTAAATATTATTCTTACTAATATTTAGGCCTAATAATTCATTAAAGTTCACGCAACTGTTCATCAATATTACGCTCAGATAAGTACTTTTTGAACGCTTCGGTATCCTTAAAGGCTCCGGTTTCTTTGACGTAGTCATCAAACGTCCGTGGATCCATTTCCATTGAGTGATCACGCAAATGCAACCGATAATCCTTCGCTTCGATCGAAGTTTTGTAATACCATTCTTTGAACTCCAAATAAGCCAGTGCCACCTGTAGCGAGGTAATTTGTTTTTTCAAACTTGCTTCTTGCTCAACCAAAAAGTCGTACCGAAAATCAAGCGTTGCGTTATCACTTTCATCGGCTTTGACATACGCAGCGATATCTTTAAGCTTAACGCCGACTTCTTTTAACCCAATGACCATCAATAGCATATAGATATTCTCTTCACTAAAAACGCGTTGATTATTTTCATCACGTTTCAGGTGTGGAATCAAATTGTGCTTATCGTAGTAACGAATGGTGGAAATTGGAACACCTATTTTTTGTGAAACTTCACTGATTGCATATGTATGCTTAATTTTCTTCATTTCACGCTTGCCCTAAACCATAGTTTAGGCTTTATTATATCACTTGTCGTAATCACAACACATTTCAGGAGGTATTTATAAAGCCATGACATTTTCTTTAGCAATCCTTATTGGCATTTTTCTGCCCGTTCAAACAGCCGTCAACTCAAAACTCAGAATTTTCGTAAAATCACCCTACCTATCGTCAATGATCTCATTTTTAATCGCAACTGTATTCTTAGTCCTGACATCCCTACTGACCCATTCATCACTTTTGATTTCATCCCGTGTGATGAGCACTATCCCTTGGTGGGCTTGGTTAGGCGGCGTTGTTGGCGTCATTGGCCTAACCGCAAATATCCTATTGTTTCCCATTTTAGGGAGTGTCCAAACCGTCATCATGCCCATCTTAGGTCAAATTTTAATGAGTTTACTCATTGATAACTTTGGCTGGTTTCGGGTCGCTCAAAAACCCCTCGATTTTTTAAAAATCATCGGTGCGTTAGTCTTAATCGTTGGTGTCATTTTAATTGTCGTTGTCCCAACACTTGGCACGAGCAAAGCCAAAGACCAGCCTAAATCCCTTTGGCTGTGGCAAATTGCGGGCGTGCTTGCCGGTATGTTAGTCGCCTCACAGTCGGCAATCAACGGTGAACTTGGCCTCGTGTTGCATTCATCAATGCACGCCGCCTTAATTTCGTTTGCCGTGGGCTCAATCATTCTCCTAATCATTGTGGGCCTTTTTCAACGTAAACTTACCGATATTAGGCTGGCATTTGGGCAAGGAAAGCCCTGGTGGATCTGGATTGGTGGCTTTTTAGGCGCTTTGTTTGTATTCGGTAACGCCTACCTTGTGCCAATTATCGGAACTGGCGCACTTGTGGTATTTGCTCTACTAGGTCAAATGCTCGGCAGTTTGGTTGTTGACCAGTTTGGCCTGCTTGGCGCAACTGTTAAAAAAATTGTTCCAATTCAGATTGTCGGAATTATTGTGATGTTCGTGGGCGTTGCGCTGATCGAAGTCATTAGCTAGGAGGATTTTGTACATGGAATATACAACACTATCCGATACTGGGATAAAAGTATCAAAATTAGCACTTGGTACGATGTCATTTGGGACACGTTCTGATTTCAATACTGCTAGAGAAGTTTTCAACGCCAGCGTCGACGCCGGTATTAATTATTTTGATACGGCCGACATCTACGGTAATGGAAAATCTGAGGAATTTTTAGGCCAATTGATCCATGAACGCAATCGGGATGATTTTGTTATTCAGACTAAGGGCTTCTTTTCTAACACCCAGAAATCTGGAATGTCTAGAAAACACATTTTAAATGCAATCGACCAGAGTCTTGAACGATTACAAACAGACTATGTTGATGTCTACCTTATTCACGATTTTGACACAGCAACAAGTATCGAAGAAGTCATCGACACCTTAAACGATTTGAAAAAGAGCGGTAAGATTTTAGCTTTGGGCGTTAGTAATTGGGCGGCCTGGCAAATTATGGAAAGTATTGGCATTTCAAAACTTAACCATTGGTCGCAAGTGAAAGTCATCGAGCCACTTTATAATCTGGCTAAGCGTCAAATCGAGGCTGACATTTTGCCAATGGCCATTAAGCATCATTTGGCAGTAACACCGTTCAGCCCATTAGGCGGCGGTTTGCTTACGGGTAAGTACGGCCGTACTGGAACTGCGGATCAAACTGGGCACTTGGCGACCGATAAAATTAATCACGCCAGGTATCAGAACGACTACCAACTGGCGGCTGAATTTACCAGTTTTGCTAAAAAAGCGCATTACGATCCCATTTCACTCGCCATTGCGTGGATTTTGCATAACCCATCAATCACGGCACCGTTGATTGGGGCTAGAAACGTGTCCCAACTACAACCCGCACTTGCGTCGTTAAAAATAACCCTATCAGAAGAAACGTACGCTGCAATTACGGCACTCTCAACTCCTCCAGTCCCAGCAAATGGTCGTACCGAGGAAAACGTACTGGGAAAGTGGTCGCAAAATGACTAGTAACGATTAATTTGATTACAAGAAAAACTAGGTATTGATGAAAAAACACCGATACCTAGTTTTTGTGTAAAAGTAAAAGGACGAACCCTATTTCAGATTTCGTCCCTCTAACCTAATCAGTTTTATGCCGGTTGCTGTGCTGGTCGAATCAAGACTTCACTCACAGCCACGTGTTTTGGTTGATCAATCGCATACAAAACGGCGTTGGCAACATCTTCAGGATTAAGCGCTAAGCCACTTTCTTCAGGTGAATCAAGCAGCGCTTGGACGTTCTTTTGGATTTTTTCATCCCGAACACTGTTCACTAGCTCCGTTTTAACTGCGCCTGGGGAAATAATGGTTGACCGAATGCCCTGCTTATTTTCTTCCTGGCGTAGTCCTTCCATAATCGCGCGTACCGCATACTTGGTCCCGTTGTACACCGCTGACCCCGGATAAACAACGTGCCCGGCCACTGAATCCGTTGCAATTACTAACCCATCTTGTTGTTTTTCAAAAATTGGTAGCACTTCCCCAATTCCATTCAACACACCCATGATATTAGTATCAACCGCAAGCTTCCAGCCATCGTAATCCCGGTCGCTCAGCATTCCTTGCGGCATCACACCCGCATTATTATACAAAACATCGATGCGGCCAAATCGTTGCATGGCAACGTCAAGTAACGCTGCCACTTCTTGCCGCTTTGAAACATCCGTTGCTTTGACAGCAACCTCGCCAGCTTCATCCTTAAGTTCTTCAGCAATTTCTGCAAGTCGCTCAACACGCCGCGCCCCCAGAACGACTTTGGCACCCTTTTTCACTAATAACCGGGCAGTTGCACGCCCAATTCCTGACGATGCCCCGGTAATCACGACAACTTTATTCTTAATACTCATATTTCCGCTCCTTAATTACCACTGATTATTATTTGCACCTTAATTAATCTTCGCGTGGAACCACTCTCAACGTTGATTGGCGTGGGCCGGCTTGAATCATTGGCCCTAAATACGGACTATCCGCATATTTACGCTGATAAGCCTGGTCAATTCGATCATTCAAGTTGGCATCCCTAATGGGCTCAAATGAAATTTCATGGTTAGCCTTGGCCAGAAACATCCGTCCCGCGCATTGGGTCGTCGCCGAGCGATACCAGCGTGACCGAACGCCGTTCCAAGCCCGAATATATAAATCTTGATCCACAACGACCGACCAAATCCACGTTGGCGTCCCATAGGTTTTACCGTCACTGTAAAAAGGTGAGACTCGAAAATCATCGGCGCTTGCAAAACACTTTAATTGGGCGGCTGTCCATTTGTTTGTCATCGTTTAGTCACCCATTACCATGGCTGGTCGGTTGGTCCAACCGTAAATTCGTTAACGTTGGTATCTTCTGGTTGGTCAATGGCAAACGCAACGACGTTGGCAACCCGGTCTGGTCCAATCTGATACTGATCGTAAACGGCAGCCATACCCTTGGCTGATTCGGGATCGGTAATCGTTTCAAGCAGTTCCGTTCGAATTGCAGCTGGGTAAATGGTTGCCGTCCGAATATGACTGTTTTCTTGTGCCGATTCCATCCGTAAAACTTCCATTAAGTCGCGAACCGCCCACTTCGTTGCACCGTAGACCGCACCACCCGGATAAGCTTTAAGACCAGCAACCGAAGAAGTGGTAATCACGTGGCCTGACTTTTGCGCTTTGAAGGTTGGCAAAACCGCGGCAATCCCATTTAAGACACCCTTGATGTTAACGTCGACCATCTGGTTCCATTCATTGGTTTTTAATTCTGAGAGTGGTGAGTTTGGCATCAGGCCAGCATTCAGAAAGATAACGTCAAGGCGACCAAATGTGTCCTTTGCAAATTGAACGATCCGCTTATTCGCGTCAGCGTCAGTGACATCCAGCGTTTGGTAAACGGCGGTCCCACCGGCAGCTTCAATTTCTTTAACCAAGTGTTGGAGTTTTGCTTCGCGCCGGGCGCCTAAAACTAACTTGGCACCTTTCTTTGCAAGTAACATGGCGGTGGCGGCACCAATTCCACTTGAAGCGCCGGTAATCAGAACAACTTTATTTTTAATCATTGATATGAACTCCCTAAATTTATTTTGAGTAACTTTTTTGCTTCAACAAGCTATGCACTTAGAATACGGCTTGACACAGTCCATGTCTAATGCTTAGATTAAATCAACAATCATGCTTTTTAGTTATATCAAGGAGGCTCCTCATGGAATTAAGAGTATTACGTTATTTTCAAACGGTCGTTACTGAACTGAACATCAGCCGGGCTGCTAAGCAGCTCCACGTTTCCCAGCCGACGATTTCCCGGCAGTTGCGTGAGTTAGAAGCTGAACTCGGAGTAACGTTATTTGACCGCGGTAACCGGACCATCAAGTTGACGGCAGCCGGCGAATACTTCTCTCACCGGGTCAATCAAATTCTTGATTTAACGGATAAAACCGTCGAAAACATTAACGAGACCTCGGATATTAGTGGCTCGGTAACGATTGGTAGCGCCGAATCCCGCAGCTTTTTAAACATTGCTCAGGCCATCAATACGCTCCAAGAGACGTACCCCAACATTACTTTTAATATTAATAGTGCTAACGCTAACGATATTCATACCCACCTAAAATCCGGGAACTTTGATTTTGGAATTGTCATGGATCCCGTTGATAAAAGTGATTATAATTTTCTGCGGCTTCCCGGTGAAAGTCGCTGGGGACTGCTGGTCCCAAATTCTTCACCACTTGCGAAGCGAGACCACTTATCGCTCACTGATTTGGAACACCAAAATCTGATTGTTTCGCGCCAGAGCGGCGTCAATAATTTACTGCAAGACTGGTTTGGCGATAGCACCCCCAAGTTTAAAACGGTGGCCACTTATAATTTACTGTATAACGCATCGCTGCTAGTCTCGGCGGGTGTCGGCTACGCCCTTTGCATCGACGGCGTTATTAACACGAACCAATCGGACTTAACCTTTGTGCCCCTCAAACCACGGCTCACCGTTGGCATTAGTTTAATCTGGGTCAAAAATCAACGTTTATCACCAGCCGCGAATGCGTTTTTGAAACAGCTCTCAGCCAATCTGAACTTGCCTTTACCCAAATAAACAAATGCAGGTGACGCCCCGATTTGAGCGTCACCTGCATTTGTTTTTCTGATTTAGTCGTTTGCGTGCACATCGAAGGCACCTAATAACCTTGCCTGCGTCCCGGCAGCATCCGGATCATGCCGACCTTTACCGGTATCCAACTGTTCGATTGCTGTCATTTCAGTTGGTGTGAGTTCAAAGTCAAAGATATCGAGATTACTCTTGATCCGCGCTACGTGCACGGACTTTGGAAAGACGATGACACCACTTTGATTCTCAAAACGCAGAATAATTTGGCCCACGTCTTTCCCATACTTTTCAGCTAGTTTCGTAATCACCGGGTCATTTAACAAGGCTTGGTTTCCTTGGCCCAATGGTGCCCACGCTTCCAACTTAACGTCATCCGTCGCTAATAACTGCCGCAATGACTTTTGTTGAAAATAAGGATTGAATTCCACTTGGTTCACGGCTGGTTTCGTCGCAAATTGGGGCACAAACTTGTTCCAAATTTTAGGCGTCATATTAGAGACCCCAATCGACCTGATTTTACCGGCTTGTTTGGCAGCTTCCATCGCACGCCAAGCGCCAGGAACGTCGCCGTAAGGTTGGTGGATCAAGTAGAGATCCATGTAATCCAATCCTAGCTTGGTTAAAGAGGTCTCGATAGCCTTGGTGGCAGCCTCAAAGCCAAAGTCTTGCAGCCATAATTTGCTGGTCACCCAAATTTGCTCTCGCGGAATGCCACTATCCTTAATAGCTTGGCCGACTTCGGCTTCGTTGAAGTAGGCCACAGCGGTATCGATATGCCGATAGCCCAATTTCAATGCTTCACTTACGGCTTGATACGTTGAGCCGTCACTCGGGATTTGATACGTGCCAAATCCAATTGCTGGAATTGCATTACCATCGTTTAATTTAATTGTTGATGTCATTTGATTACTCCTTTAATTTTTTGAGACTTGAGCCAAAGATTTGTTCAATCGTTACGGGATCCCGATGATCAAAGAATTGGCTTTCATGGCGATCAAGGTCAGCCATTGTTTGCATTTCTGAATCGGTTAATTCAAAGTCAAAGACCGACATATTTTCAACCATCCGCGCTGGATGCACGGACTTTGGAATGACCGTAATACCGCGTTGTAATAGCCACCGTAAAATCACTTGGCCAACGGTCTTGCCGTGGGCCTGTGCAATTTTAGCAATCGTTGGGTCCGTAAAGATACCGTGCTTGCCTTCCGCAAACGGTGCCCAGGCTTCCACCCGGACATCCTCACCTTGGTTAAAAGCGACTTCGGTTGATTGTTGGTACCACGGGTTCACTTCGATTTGATTAACGACCGGTTTAACAGTCATGGTTAGTTCCAAATTTTTCAATTGATCCGCGTAAAAGTTCGAAACCCCGATTGCCCGAATTTTACCCGCGTGGTACGCCTCTTCCAATGCCCGCCAAGCGCCCATGGTATCGCCATAAGGTTGGTGTAACAAGTATAGGTCTAGGTAGTCTAAGCCGAGGCGTTCGAGTGAAGCATCGATGCCCTTCTTAGCCCGGTCATAAGTAAAATCTGAAACCCATAATTTAGAAGTGATGAATAAGTCTTCGCGTTTGACCCCACTCTTTTTGATGGCGCTCCCAACCGCTTCTTCATTTTGATAGGCCGTCGCCGTGTCGATTAGCCGGTAGCCGGCGTTCAACGCTTCGGTCACGGCCGTTTCACATTCTGCTAAATCGGGCACTTGAAAGACCCCGAAACCGAGCTGGGGCATTTCGACACCATTGTTTAATTTTACCGTTGGGACTGTTGTCATTTGATTTTCCTGCTTTCTTTTGTTTATCTGTGATTACTTTAACCCCAGCCCGATTGTTTGAAAATTACTACTTTAGCATGCTAGTATACAAGTAACGTATACTGAGGTGAATTAAATGCTAGATAACTACTTACTGCAAGAACTCGTGACCTTTGCCGCCACCGGCACGCTTGCTAAAACCGCCGAACAACTCAACGTCACCCAACCAACGGTGACTCGTGGCCTCCAAAAATTAGAAACCGACCTGGGCGTTCAACTCTTTGACCGCCAACCCAACCGCGTTAGCCTAACTGCCACGGGTCAATTGGCCGCTAAAAAGGCAGTCACTCTGCTACAAGCAAATCACGACTTAGTGACGACCACCCGTGACTTTGACAAGACACAACGGGTGCTAAAACTGGCCACAACCATTCCAGGGCCGCTACTCTTGTTAGCACCGTACGCTAATTCCGACCACGTTACCGTCGATTCACAACTTTTGCCAGCGGACACAATTAGTTCTGCATTGACGCAACACCACTATTCCGTCGTTTTTTCTAACCAGGAAATCAACACTGCGCATCTTAGTTCTAAAATGATTGGCGTGGAGAAGCTATCGGTCCACCTCAACAAATTTATGTACCAAGCGAATCAGGAAAAGATTACTTTCGCAGAGCTTAAAGATCTCAGTTTTATTGTGATGAACGACATCGGCCCCTGGCGCCAGATTATTCAAAGGGCGATTCCGGACGCAAACTTTTTCTATCAAGAACAGCGCGACGCCTTTTCTGAGATCACCCGGTTTTCCGACTTTCCTTTTTTCAGCACGAACCTCGCCCCGCTAGAACCCGCTTACCACGAGTCTTTAGCCAACGATGACGGCCGCGTCACCCTGCCCATCACCGATGACAGTGCCAAAATGGGCATTTACGCGACCTATTTGACCCGGGACAAAAAACAGGTGGCGCCACTGCTTGATCAATTGATTAAGTCGTTTCCAGCAGATTAATTTCTAAAAATTAATAACTTTAAAATTACTACCACCACAGCACACCAAAGCTATCTGACGCCGCTAAAGACAGTTGGTCTATTGTTATTAATGTCAAAAATCAGTGCCAACCGAACAGCTTGAAAGTGGCTACTTTGTTTTAACTCAAAAAAAGAATCAGCAAGTCGCTGATTCTTTTTTATCTCAAGTAGTTTATTTAATTTGTTGGACCGCGTTACGTCCTGAAAAGGCGGCGTATCCTGCCGTACTACCAGGTAACGTGACCGCGTACGTGTCCCCAACTAACATCCCAGCTGCGTCGTTTCCGGCAGCGTATAGTCCGGAAACCGGGTAACCGTGATCGTTTAAGACCGCATTGTCTTCGTCTACTCGTAAGCCGCCTAGGGCACACGCCATGCCAACGCCCAACTCAACAGCGTAGAACGGCCCCTGACTCAAGCCGATCAAGTATGGCGCTGCCTTACCGAAGTCCGTATCGGTGCCAGATGCGACTAGTTTGTTATAGTGCGCAATCGTTTCAGGTAACTGAACAAGGTTCAACTTTTCCGCCAGTTCTTCAATCGTAGCGGCCTTAGTTAAGTACTTCGCGCCACTAGCCGTATCGTGATCAAGTTCAGTTTGCAATTGGTCAAACTTATCCGGTGAAACTGGCGAGTTGCCCACTTCCTTATATAACCCAACTTGGGTAAGGTGGTCAATGGCCGCTTGATCCAAAATGGAGAAGGTCCGGGCCTGCGTCAAAATGGCTCCGCCGGCATGGCACATATTGTCATTAACATCCTCGTTAACGAACCGTTCACCACGTTCGTTGACCCAGAGAATCGCCTCTTGCGTTGCCGCCGCCGCTAATTGTGACGCCATGTGGACAAACGGTGGTTGTTGGCGGTCATAAATCGCACCGCCACCATACTGAATCGCACCCATTTGATAATGAGCCGCACCAGCTTGCCAGGCTAACTGCATGCCATCACCCGTCGATTTACCATCGCTGACTGAGAGCAACCGCTTAAAGAACGGCGTGCGTTTTTTTATTAATTCGGGATTATCGACGTACCCACCGGTCGCTAAAATGACGTTGCTAGTCTTTAAGTCCCGCGTCTGACCAGTCGCTTCATTCATGACGACCAGTCCAGCAACTTGCCCGTTTTCCATTAAGACCCGTTCAGCACCCGTACTCATTGCAAATTCAACGCCAAGTGCTTGTGCCTTCTCAAACAAGACCATTACCGCCGCATGACCGCCACCGTCAAAACTATGAATCGTTGGCCAACTTACACCCTGACCGCCGACCTTACTGAACTTAACGCCTAAGTCGTGTAGCCAATCAATCGTGGCCCCGCTTTGATCAATCAATTTCTTCAAATGGGGCGCGCTGGCTTCATAATGCGAGTACTCCAGTTCCGATTGGAGTAACTTCGTGCGGTCAATGTGAACGCCAGCCTGCTTTTGCAAGTAGCTGTCAACGCCCATCGCACCTTCAACGTAATTCCCGTCGCCACCAATCGTCCGGCCTTTTTCTAACACTAAGGTGGTTAAGTGCTTTTCACCGGCACTCACAGCGGCTGCCAATCCGGCTAAGCCACCGCCAACAATCACTAAATCATACTGACTTTGTTTTGGAAACATGTTTAGTCCCCCTATTTCAAACCGACCGAGACACCACCATCACTCAAAACCGTTTGACCCGTCATGAAGGTCGCTTCACTAGCAACAAAGACGAAGACCTTCGCAACTTCAGCCGCAGTTTCGTACCGTTTCATTGGAACCGTTGGTAAAATCTTTTCAAGAAAACCGCCGTCATTTAACGGTGTCTTCGTTAACCCTGGGGCCACACAGTTGACCCGAATATTATCCGCAGCGTAGTCCACCGCGGCGGCCTGCGTCATCCCCATAATGCCGTTTTTAGCAGCGTTATAGGCGCCCATACCGCCTGGATTATAAACACTGCCAAGCGCACCGGTGTTCACAATTGACCCAAAACCTTGTTTCAAAAACAGGTTGATTTCAGCACGCATGCAACGGAAGGTGCCCCGTAAGTCGAGGTCAATGGTGCTATCAAAATCCTTGTCCGTTAATTCTGCAAAGGGTTTGAGGGTCCCGCCACCGGCATTATTCATCACGTAGTCCAAGCGACCAAAGTCAGCCATGATTTTGTCCAACCCAGCTTGAATACTGTCGTTATCCATCACGTTCATGACTAGACCAACAATTTTACCGTCATACTTGTCAGCCAACGTCTTGGCAGCGTCCGTGACTTTTGGATTATAGTCAGCCAACACGACATCGGCGCCCTGTTTGGCAAATTCTTCACTAATCGCAAACCCAATTCCTTGTGCAGCACCCGTTACCATTGCAACTTTATCTTTTAACATCCTTATGCCTCCACTTTCGCTTGTTTCAAACTCTTAACAGCTTCCTGTGCGGCAATCCAACCAGAGACAAAGGCAAAACCATTCGCAATGCCTTCATAACTCGGATAACCGTCAGAGTACAAGCCATTCACATTATTACCAACAACGTATAAATCCTTAATTGGTGCTCCCGCCGTCGTGACGGGTTCGCAATTGCGGTTCACATTGACCCCATCCAAGGTTCCTAAGATGGCACAATGTTCCACGATGGCGTACACCGGACCGTCCGTCACCCCAAATAGCAATTCGTCACTCGGCTTCAAGAAGACGTCATCTTCATGCTGGTCAACAGCCTGGTTGTAAGATTGAACACTCCGCTGTAGTGCTGCTAGTGAGAGGTTCAATTTAGTTGCCAAGTCCGCGAGTGAATCGGCTTTAACGACTTCACCCGTTTGAACAGCCGCGTCAAAGTCCGTTTGAATATTTGGCAACGGGCCAACGGTCGTCCGGGGCGTCTGCCCAACTTCACAAAATTGACGTTCGAACGTATCTTCTAGTGGAACTTCGTGCGTCTTAAAATGGTCAAGCGTCTTTTGATCAAGGAGCACGTAGTACTTGCCTTGAACGTTATGCGCCGCGTTGGCCCACATTGCAAAATCGTAAACGACGTCCTCATTGACAAACCGGTTAGCTGTTTTGTCCAACCATAGCATCGGCAAGTTGGTCAACGTTTCAACACTACTATCTCGCCGCATTGGGTTAATTTGAAGGCTTGGCGCGCAACCATGTGCAAAGAGGACCGGGGTATGGGTCGTATCGGCGCCCAACTTTTTAGCTAATTTAATCCCCGTACCGTCCGCTTTACGTTCGCCTAGATTTAAGAATTCATCGGCATCGGCGTATTTTTTCGTCATCATATCAGGGTCACCGCAGTAACCACCGTCCGCAAAAATCACTTTGGTGGTTTCAATGCGCGTCTTCGTACCCGACTGATCAGCGACGATGACGGCTTTTAACCCGTCACTGTAATCCAGATCAACCGCGGCCGTCTCCGTCAAGACCTGATTGCCCGCTGCAATAAATTTAGCGGGTAATTGATCCCAGTTCGCCATTTTTTCTTTGAAATTGTTGAACTTATGGTAGACAAGCGGATCATTTAAATGCGCTTTTTGTTCACTTTGTTCCACCGTAACGGGCAGTCCCATGGCCGTCATCCGGTCGATATTGGCCCCGGAAAGTTTCAAGAACCGGGCTAGCAATTCCCCGTTTACAAAATAGTGATTATAATCGGTCAATCCTTTGAATGCCTCTGCATAGCCGTATTTAACCCCTTGGGCTTCCTGTTGCTTTGAATTAACGGCAAAGACCCCGTGAGCACCAAACTTGCCGGCACCACCAACCTTGTCACCACGTTCCAATAAAATAAATGGCACTTTTTGTTGGTATAATTCAAAAGCCGCTGAAATTCCTGCTGAGCCAGAACCGACTACGACAACCGCTGTTGATAACGTTTTCATTTTAAAATTCACCCTTTCATGCGAATTCATCTTTCAATAACTATATTGTATATTGATTCACAATTTAGGGCCAACACATAAAAGTTGTCACAGATAACCTCAACTTATCGCTTGAGTTAATAGTTTAAATACATCACTATTGGCCGTACTATTCATCGCAACGACCACTTTAAAAGCTTGTTTTAAATGCGCAGGTGTACATCTGTAAATATTTTCACAATTATCCGGAATTTTAAAGTTTTCTGGGACTAAAGTTAGCCCACCAATGAAATTCACGTTCATACAGGCAGCCGCAAAGCTATTGACCCCGGCAACCTGCTGATAATCCCACGGGCCTTGGCGGTAAGCCTTTAACATCGCTTCTTGAATATCGGAGATCCCGGTCGACTGCCAATATTGTAAATAAAACGTTGATTTCCGGGCTAATGCCGGTAAGTCTTGCGGGTCGGGGGCCGTCGCAACTTCCGTGGCATTAAACAGTAGGTCAAAATTAATCGTCTTAAACGGCACGGTCCGCAGTTTGGCATTATTTAAGAAGGCCAACTCAAACCCAACCAGCATGTCATAATCACCTTTGATCAGGCGGCTAATACTGTGATTAAAGTCTTCTTCATCAAAATTAACCCGCGTGCGCGCCGGAAATTGATTCGCCAATTCAGCCGCATCATCTGCTAAGCCTTGCAAAAAGTGAATGCGAACTAACTGATCAGGATGGGTATCCGGATGCCGCCAAATTTCATTATAAGAATTCAAAATATCCACGGCACGGTGATAGAACCGTTCCCCAACCGGTGTCAGCGCAAACTGCCCCGCGGAACGATGTAGCAACCGTTGGCCTAGTGAATTTTCCAACTTGCTGATAGCGGAACTAACTGCCGTCTCCGAAACATAATTCCGTTTGGCGGCCGAACTGAATCCGTGGGTCTGAACCACATCGACAAAATACTTCATTGGCATCAAGTTATAATTCATGACTAATCCCTACTTTCATATCCGGTTTTTCTCGCGTAACTTCTAAGTTCGTAATCGTTGATTTCATTTTACCAGAAGCAAAAAATACTCGTAACGCCGTACAAAAGTTTGTAGACATCACGAGTACTGAAATATTTAATTTAACGCATCTTGAACGAGCTTTTTCTGGAAGTTTAATAGAATGCAAGCGATACCTAAAATCAAAGCAATAATGCCACTAACGGAAAAGGCGTTTAATCCCATGTTCTTTACGGCACTGGTCAACGGATTAATAATAAACGGACTGAGAACCCCACCAATGGAATAGATGGCAACGTAAACGCCCAAGGCCATTGACACACTGCTCTTACCCACGGAAATCGAAATCAAGTATGGAAACTGTCCCATTGCGATACTCATCGCCGCACCAACGAAGAAACTGCCAATAAATGCTAACAATAAGGAATGGCCAAAGCCAATGAGCAAGTACGATAAGCCGTAGATGATAAATGACATTGAAATCGAGGTATATTTGAATTTCTTCCCAATCACCCCAACGATCAATCCGCATAACATCCCGCCAATTAATGAAATCGTCGACGTTAACGCCGCTTGTGACGTTGCACCTAACTTTTCTTCCACAACGAATAAGGAAATGTTGTTATTTAAGACGTTGTTTAATAACATGACGCAGAATCCCCAGAAGGCACTGTAGAACACGTACTTATTTAGTTGGATCTTCTCACCACTATTATCATCATCTTGGTTAACTGCTTCTGGGTGGAACGGTACCAAGGCTAGTGTAACGATTAAGACTAACAGTGAGAAAATGTAGATCCAATAGTTGTTGACCCACGTATTCGTCGCGGCTAATTGGCCACCACCCATGATGAAGATGATCCCACCGATATTCGTGAAGGTGGTCGTTAAGCCCATCGTCGATTGCCGTTCCTTTTCAGGCAGCATTTGAGAAATCAAAACTTGCGATAAGTTCGTGCACGCGCCTTGCCCCAAGCCGACTAAGCATGAACAAAGGAGTAAGAACGCGAAGCTGGTATGAAAAGCGAGTGGTAAGAATCCCCCGATAACAACTAGTATAATCGCACTGATCGTCAACGTTTTAAGATTGATTTTGCTGGCAGTCAGCTTCCCAATAATTAATCCTGCCAACATCATAAATAGGTTCGGTAGTGAGGTTAGCATTTGAACGCTGGTATTACTCAGCGCAAAGTTTTTCGCAATCGCCGCGTAGGATGGCGTAATCGCTAACGCTGCCATCCCCATCGTACTAACTGCCAAAACACCAATTCTAGTTTTCGAAATATATGCTTTACTTGGTGTGTCCATAATCAAAATCCCCCTTAACTAATGTGACGACACCGTTGCAGTCGCTGCTTTGACATAGTCAGCCGCACTCGTCCCGGCAATTCGGCCAGAAGTCCATGTAAATCCAGAAGCTAACCCTTCAAAAGCGGGATAGCTATGGCCTTCGTAGTAGCCACCAGCATTAGCACCACCCGTATAAAGACCTGGGATTGGTTTGAAATTATTATCTAATACGGCGAGGTTCTCATCGACCCGGACACCGCCGACAGTCCCAAGGTAGGCCGCCTGACTAATAAAGGCGTAGAATGGGCCCTTTTCAACCGAGTAAGCTAGTGATTTGGTAGACTTACCAAATTCTTGATCATCTTGGTCATGAATGGCTTGATTATAAGTATCAACTGTCTTAACAAAGTCATCAGCGTTGAATCCCGCTTTCGTTGCTAATTCAGTCAACGTTGCACCGCGGTAAGCCGTCTCACCTTGAATGGCTTCTTCAGCTAGTTTGGTAAAGTCACCGCGACCAGTTGCCGCGCCGGGACCAGCTTGGGAAACCTCTTCCGCGTTCTTATCAGCGGTAAAAGTATCCAAAGTGGCTTGATCAACAACGAATAAGTACTTCCCACCTTGTGACCAAGCGGCGTTGGCCCATTCAACGGTGTCGTAAACAACATCCTCGTTAGTAAAACGCTTACCTTTTTTGTTAACCCAAAGTTGTGGCGTTAATAATAACTGCGTCAACGCGTTTGATGAGAAGCCAGCCAAATGTTTTGCGGAAGTCTTCTGGGTCACTTTTGATTTTGCCAATTGGGCTGCATGAATCAAAGCGTGACTATCGATATCCGTTGCGCCGGCTTTAACCATTGCGCTCATGCCTTCACCATCGTTAGGAACCCCTAAGGTCCGCAAGTCAGAAGTGTGCATGGTCTTGGCAACCTTCTTCGCATCGCCACCGTAGCCACCAGTTGCGACAATTACTGCTTGCGCATTGATTGTTAATTGGTCACCATCATCAGTCGTTGCGGTAACACCGGCAACTTTTCCATCTGCCATGATCAAGTCGGTCATGGTTGTCTTAAACTGGAACTTAACGCCGGCGTCTTCCAAGGTTTGCTGAATCCGTTGATAACTTTCATCTTTATGTTGGTACATGTGGTATGAACCGCCGCGATAATCATTGTTACGGTGTGCAAATTGGGTCGTCTTAGCTGTTGGGTTTAATTTGATTTCCATACCCAACTTTTCCAACCAAGCTAACGTATCCGCCGAACGAGTGACGATTCGCGCTAATAAAGCACCATTGGACAAGTAGTGATTATAATTTGCTAATTCCGAGATCGCCGTTTTAGTCGACATTTTCATGCCGGCTGCCCGTTGTTCCTTGGAATCAATTGCGAAAAAGCCACTTGAGATTTTCGTATTCCCACCAATTTGGGGTTGTTTTTCAATCACTAAAACTTTTAATCCTTTTTCAGCAGCGGCGTACGCAGCCGCTAAGCCGGTACCACCCGTACCTGCAACTAAAACATCAGTATTCATTGTTGTATTTTTCATATTTGTTCACTCCTTAACTTAATTTCCAAAGTCAGTATAAAGCTAAAAAGTGAGCAAGTAGATAGTGTATAATAACTTTATTACTATGAAAATGTTACCTTTATGTAAATGGAGGGGTACTTTTGGCTAAAAACTATCTCATTACATCCGCATTAACGTTGAAAACAACTGATTTCAATGACACAAATTTCAAAATTCGCCCACAAAATGAAAACATTAGCGAACCTTTTCACATTCGTTTTATTGAAAGCTTGTCTCCCTGTGAATTGGACCTGAACGGCAAATACGTTTCCTTAGCGCCATTTGACGTGATTATGATGTCATCTAAAAATCCCGTTACCCTCAAAAGTTTAGCCGCACCGGCCAACCTACGTGTCTTTTCAGAATGTCTCCATGCGCCTACGCCCTTGAATATGGTAATTGTGGGGGACAATCCAATGGTCCACGACCTCATGAATGCCGGCGAACACGAATTACACTACATCGTTTACCGCCACCAAGTGGATCAAATTAAGCACAGCTATTTTGACCTACTAGCCGAACTTGAACGGCAAGATTTAAACGACGTCTTCTTAAACTACCAACGCGAGATGAGTGCGGGACTTTTGCTAACTGAATTGTTACGCAATCATGAACAAACCATCTCCATTTCAGACTCAGATTTCCCCGGCACCGACATTCACCACGCCAGCGCCGATACCCAATCCGGACTGATTTTTAATTACTTAGTCCTGCATAATCAGGACGCAACATTGCACGGTACCGCTGAACATTTTGGTTATAATAAGAATTACTTTTCAAGATTATGCCAGAATTTATTCAACAAAAGTTTCAGTGAACAGTTAGCCTTCATTCGCATTGAGCTAGCGAAGCGCATGCTTGCCCTATCGAATAAAACGATTGAAGAAATTTCAGTTGAATTGGGCTACAAAAATATTAGTAGTTTCTTTGCCCTCTTCAAACGCGCCGTTGACATGACCCCCAACGACTACCGGGCCAGTCACGGGTACCGCCGGACATGACCAACCGACTGTGGACAACTCAGTTACGAAAGTTATCGACCTGTGGATAACTAAAAAGGCCGTTTTCACAACACTTATCCCCAAAATTCACAGGTCATTCGGGATAACCCGCTGGATGTGTACTGATAGCAGTCCAATCTTTGTGCCACCACTGCTTTAATTACATTCAAAATACCTTAACCAGTGGCTTCAAAAAGTGTTCACCAATCGGTCCAATCATTGTATAATAAGCTGCAGCTAACCTTGTAGAGGGGGACTACTGATTCATGCATATCAACACAAAAGAACACCTATCGAACGCTTTAATTCGCGAATTGCAACAAACACCCGTCGATAAGATCACGATTCAAACCATTGCCGATGATTGCGGCCTAACTCGTCAGACATTTTATAATCACTTTGCTGATATCTACGAACTCGTTGAGTGGACGGCCAAACGCACAACCGCTAGATTACTAGCTAATGTTGCTGATTACGATAACTGGCAACAGGGCTTTCTTAACGTCATGTTGACCATTCAAAAGAATCAATACTTGGTTATCAACACCTACCAGTCCGCCTACCGCGATGTATTGGAAAAATACATCTATCAAGTCCTTGATCAGTACATCATCGCCGTTGTTGAACGCCAAGCACAGGGACTGAACGTTGCCCAAGAACATAAGGATTTCATCGCTCATTTCTATAGCTTAGCCTTCATTGCGTTAATCTTTGACTGGCTTAAAAGCGGCCTCAAAGCTGATCCCAAAGACATTGTGGAACAAACCGGTGTCTTGATTCAGGGCGATTTTCAAAAAGCACTTCAACGTTATACTAAATAAGATTTACAATTTTTGTGAACTGTCAAAATTTTGACAGTTTATTTTTTTTGTCAATTGTTCTCACGGCAAGCACGACCTATTGTAAAGACAAGCAAGAAATCCAATTGAAGAAGGTTTTTACAATGAACATTTATCAAACTATGTATCGACCACTCAAACCAGCCGGCATTGACGATCGCCGTGCAAACATCGTTGGTGGCGGGATTGCTGGCTTAGCCACCGCAGTTTTTCTAATTGATGACGCCCAAATGCCCGCTCGCAACGTCACAATCTATGAAAAGAAACCAGTTGTCGGTGGCTCGATGGACGGCACGAAACAAAATGCCGGCTACCTCTGCCGTGCTGAACGCGAACTCGAACCTTATATGGAATGCTTATGGTATTTGTGCAGTAAGATTCCATCATTAGAAAATCCGGGTCGAACGGTACTCGATGACGTGGTTGACTTTAACCGTGATGAACCAATTCACAGTGAAGCCCGGGTCATCATCAACCAAGGCGAAATCGACAGCCACTATCACGACTACAAATTGGAACCACGCTACGCTGAAGCGATGCGTCAGATTATCAGCTCATCTGAGGAAGAACTTGCTAACAAGCGTCTCGATGACTTCTTCGACGAGGGCTTCTTCAAGACAAACTTCTGGACTTGTTTCCACAGTCAATTAGCATTCAAACATTACCACAGCGCCATTGAATGCCGGCGTTACTGGCAACGATTTACTTTTATCACGCGTCACGAATATTTGGAAGGCTTCATTCATACTAAATACAACGAATACGATGCCATTATTTTGCCAATCGAACGCTGGTTAACCGACAAAGGGGTAACGTTCGTTAATAACTTCACGGTCACCGATTTACAACTAGACGATGCCAACAACACCGTCAATACGATTATTGCCTCCCAGAACGGCATCAAGGCGGACGTTCCCGTTGCACCACAAGATCTCGTCTTCGTTACGACCGGTTCAATCAGTGAAAACAGTACCTTTGGTGATAACCACACCGTCGCTGAAACCAACCGCGACACTACTGATATGGGGACGTTCACTATTTGGAAGAACCTTGCTAACAAAGATGCCAAGTTCGGCCACCCCGAAAAGTTCCTTGGTCAAATTGATAAAACCAAGTGGATCTCATTCTTCCCAACCGTTAAGGATTATCCTGAATTCTTCAAACGGATCGAAACGATGTCTGGTAGTCCAGCTGGTACCGGTGGTTTGATGACATTTAAGGATTCAAATTGGGATCTTTCATTTGAAATTCATCACAAACCATTCTTCCCTTACCAAGCTAACGATGAGGAAGTTGGCTGGGGATACGGCCTCTATGGTGAAAATACCGGGAACTACATTAAGAAACGGATGTGGGACTGTACCGATGATGAAATTATGACCGAACTGCTCTATCATTTAGGGATGTTGGACATCAAAGATGAAGTCTTAGCTCACACTTACATGTCAACGGCCATGATGCCATACTGTACCGCGCAATTCATGCCGCGTGAACTTGGCGATCGGCCAAACGTTATCCCTGATGGGTGCACCAACCTCGCCCTATTAGGTCAATTTGTTGAAATCGATGACGACGTGGTCTTCACCGTTGAAACTTCGGTACGGACCGGTTTAGAAGCCGTCTACGGATTGTTGCACTTCGACAAAGCCGTTATCGAAGTCAACCCATCACGCTACGATGTGCGCTACTTGCTAGAACGCGTTAAGCGCTTTGCAGGTATTCATGGTGACGTGACAGCTGCGGATCTTCCAGCCCTCGATCCCGCTAAGCTTCCAGAACTACAAGCAGCGCTGTTGAAGATGGTCAACGACGTTCCGCCGTTCTACCAGATGTACCTTGGTCGCGACCAAACGATTCCACAAAAAGCTGCCGTGTTGCATCCCCAAGCACCACGCAGTAAGTAATTGAATTAGTAACGCTTACAATCACTTCCCCCAAATTATTAAAGCGTTGATCAAAAAAGTCGGCCCATTGCGACCATTGATGACAGATTTACGTGTCATCAATGGTGCTGGCGGGTCGGCTTTTTGATGTTCAATGGTTCAGACGATTAGATTTAGAGACTAATCAATTTTAGTTTTAAAAATACTTAATGCGAGACGTCTTAACTATATTAGTGGGTTGTATCCTTCACATCATTAGTCACAAATAAAACCGCTAAACCTTGTTTAGTCGCTGAAAAAGCGTCAAAGTCCCCTTTTTGAAAACACCAGTTAATTTCATAGCCTTCAAATAAGAAAACTGAATTACGATAAAGGGTCACGGATGAAGCCGGATTGTTTATCAGCCCACTAGCCTGTGCCTGACTGATCAGCTCGGTGACATACTTGTTGATTGCTTCACTAAAGTCAAAGGTGTGTTGATTAGTTTTTAAATTAGAAATATAGAGCTGACTGTACAGATCGGGTCCCAGTGTTTGAATCACTTGAATCGTCTGCTGAAAGAAATCATAAATACGTTCAAGTGGATTTTGTGCGCCATTTTGACGTCGTAATTGTGCTGGTAATTGTTCGACCAAGCCACGAAAATATCGACTAATCAACTGATCTTTATTGCTGAAATGATAGTAAAAAGTCGGTTTAGTAATCCCGCAAGCCTGGCAGATATCATTAACCGTCACCTGCTCAAATTGTTGGGCTTTAAATAAATCGATTGCCGTTGTCATAATGCTGTTATCCGTTGCTTTTGTCATCTGCTGATTTCCTCCGTCATTATCTTAATTATAACATTGGCCAGAAAGTCTTACCCGAGTAATAAAAATGTGCTATTATATTGTTAATTACTGAACATTCTTTTTTGAAAGGAAGTTACTCTTATGACTAAAAAATTCATTGGCGCTGTTCAAGGATTTCACGGCGTTATCACTGCTACCGTTACGGTTGATGATCATAACAAGTTAATCGATGTTACAACCGACACACCAGCGGGTACCGTGGGTGCGTTGGGCATCAAACAAATGCAGCAAAAAATGAAAGCGGTTAACAGCGCGAATGTTGACGCTGTTTCTGGTGCATCAGTTAGTTCAAACAGCTTTAAGAACGCTGTTAAAAAGGCTTTAGCTGTTTGCTCAGGGCGTTTAACCGCGGAAGAAGCTACTGACATCAAAGTTTCCGCCCCTGACCAGCTGGAAACGACCGATGCAACAACTGGCGCTTCCGCTAATCCGGAAGAGACACCAAGTAATCCCTCTCCAGTCATTCCAGCTGTTGCTTATCAACCCGACTTATCCTTTGATGCCAGCTACGATGTCGTCGTTGTTGGCGCTGGTGGTGCCGGTTTGGCTGCAGCAGCCGAAGCTGCCCGGTCAGGACTTTCGGTCTATATTAGTGAAAAAAGCGGCATTCCCGGTGGGACAACTAACTATTCCGGTGGGGTGATTCAAGCAGCCGGAACAGCCTTGCAAAAGAAGAGTACGGACTATCCTGACGACACCCCTGCTAAGCACGCTAAATTATGGCTTCAAGCTGGGGAAAACACCGTTGATCCCGAACTCGTTAAAGATTTAGCAAATGGCGCCCCTAAAAATATTGACTGGTTAGCCGACCTTGGTATTCATTGGATTAGTGTCTACGGGCACTGTCAAATTCCATACGTTGATTCTGACAACTTTGCCGATCGAATTCACGTCTATGATAACGGTACGGGTACTGGCGGCGGTATGGGTGATGGTTTAGTTTTAACCCAAACCCTTTTAAAAGCTGCACTTAAAGCCGGCGCAACCATTCACTATGAGACGCCCGCCATCGCCTTAGTTCAAGACGCAACAGATCATACGGTGTACGGGGTTAAAGTTACCCATGATGGTCAGTCACAACTCATTCGGGCAACTCGTGGTGTTATTTTAGCTACCGCAAGTATTGATCATAACCCAGCACTGGCTAAAGCCTACAGTCCACAACATTATAATGACTTGATGTTTAATACCTGTCTATCCGCTAAAACTGATACTGGTGATGGCCTATTAATGGGATTATCGGCTGGTGCCGCTGTTAGTGGTATGGGCGGTACGATTGACTTCTGTGGTAAGACTGGGAACGGAACGAGTAATCAAATTCCAACCATCCCGTTAGTGTTCGTCAACGGTGCTGGTCGCCGCTTCGTCTGTGAGGACGCGACCTACGCTTATGAATATCGCGCCATTTTCCAACAAGAAAAACAATTAGGCAAACCGACCTACATGATTTTTGGGCAAAATTCAATTCACGAACCCGGTAGTGTTTGGACGGACGATAGTTTAGCAAGTGATGTGAAAGACGGCGTTGTTAAACGCGCCGATAGCATTGAAGCACTCGCTAAATTAATTGACGTTCCCGCTGCTAATTTGGAAGCAACCATCGCAACTTGGAACGAACACGTTAGCCACGGAACCGACTTGGAATTTGGCCGCAAAACTGGCTTAAAGCCACTCCAAGCACCATTCTATGCCTATCATAATCAGGCAACTAACTTGGGCGCACTGGGCGGTTTAACCATTAACGTTGATGGTCAAGTACTGAATAACTTCAAGCAACCAATTACGGGACTCTATGCGGCCGGACTCAACGCCGGCGGTTGGATTGGTCCTTACTACCCTGGTTCAGGGACAGCAATCTCTGGCATCGTGCACCAAGGACGCAAAGCAGCTCAAGCATTGGTTAATTTGAAATAGTTGTCCTCTATTAAATAACTAAACGCTGAAGAATAGAAACGGATTCGTTTCTGTTCTTCAGCGTTTTTATGTGCGTAACTGACTAGCGATATAAGTTATCCACCTGTGGAAAAGTAAATAAGCTATTTTTGTCTCACTTATCCCCAAACGTTTTGGGATAAGTGCATAACCTATGCTAAATCACAGTTTCTCCAGCCGTTTCATTAGGTCCTCGTGTTGATCAAAGATTTCAGTTGCAGTTTTTAAAACGTCTGGTCGAACGGGTTCACCTTTTCGAAAAGTTGGCTCTCCAACTCCCGTTTCGTATGAATTACCATTTTTATAGTCCTTAGCTTGCTTATCGTCTTTCATGATTGTGCCCCCTTAATCCGTAGCTATCACTTTGTTCACACAATAACGGGCAAGCCAGCATTTGTCAACGTTCAGCTTCTTTCCCCCTACTTTCGAACAACCCTTCTGAATCCACGTAGATCTTATGCCACACCATAAACGTGAGTACCGTCCAGATTTGGCGTGAATAATCCTTTTGCCCACTACGATGTGTTTTCAGCAGTTTCAAAAAGTACTGCTTATCAAAGTACTCATCCGTCTGTGAATCATTGATAATTTGCTTGGCCCAATCATACATTTCATTTTTAAGCCAAAAACGAATCGGTACTGGGAATCCCAGCTTTTTTCGGTTAAGAACTGCCGCCGGAATTAAATCGACAGCCGCTTGGCGAAGAATAAACTTCGTTGTGCCGTGACTAATTTTCAAGTCGGCCGGGATTTCTGAAGCTAATTGAAAGACTTCGCGGTCCACAAACGGCGTTCGTAATTCCAAACTATGCGCTAACGCCGTACGGTCAGCATTATGTAACAAGTCGCCATTGAGCCACGTGTGCATATCAATAAACTGCATCTGATCGATTGGATCATACCGTTTGCTTTCATCGTAAAACGGTCGCGTCATCGTTTGAAACGGATGATTCTGATTATAATGCTTTAAAAAGGCCTGTTTTTCAGCCTCGTTAAAGATAAAAGCATTGCCAACGTACTGGTCTGCCAACGGCGTCGTGCCACGTTGTAACAGTGACTTGCCCCGCATCCCATCTGGTAGCATGGTGGCTAATCTTTGTAGCGCGCCATTAATCGCTTTTGTATATTGAAACCCTTTCAGGGACCTAGGTTCGTGATAAATCGGATACCCACCGAAAAGTTCGTCGGCCCCCTCACCGGTGAGGGCCACCTTCACCCGTTTGGCTGCTTCGCGCGTTAAGAAGTACTGCGGAACCGCCGCCGGATCAGCAAGCGGGTCATCCATATGCCAAACGAATCGGGGAAACGCGCGCATGAATTCCTCTGGCGTGATCACTTTACTGAAATTTTGGACGCCCAACTGTTGCGCCGTTTCTTGGGCTAAATCCAACTCACTGTACCCTTTACGTTCAAAGCCCACCGAAAAGGTCTGTAAATCAGGATTAAACTGCCGCGCAATTGCGACAACCATCGACGAATCAATTCCACCAGATAAGAAGGCCCCCACCGGAACATCTGAACGCATGTGAATTTTGACTGAATCGATCAAGGTCTGGTTAACCTTTTTTGCGTAGACGGCTTCTGGCCGTTTAACCGGATGATATTCACGATGAAAATAGCGTTCAATCCGCAACTGCTCACCTAGCTTTTGGGTCAGCGTGCAGCCCGGCGCCAATACCTTAATCTCTTGCGTTAACGTTTCAGTTTCAGGCACGTACTGGAAGGTCATGTAATCTTGCAAGGCATCATGATCAAAATTTTTATCTTTTAAAATTTTATAAATGGCTTTGCTTTCAGACGCATATAGGAAGTCGTGACCCTTGACGGCATAATAGAACGGCTTAATGCCAAATTGGTCACGCGCAGCAAACAGCGTTTTTTCCTGCTTATCCCAAATAACAAAGGCGAACATGCCCCGCAAATAGCGGGTTAGTTTATTTTTATACTTGGCGTACAGCCCTAAGATAACTTCAGAATCAGAATCCGTTTGAAATTGGTATCCGTCTTGGATCAACGTTTCCCGCAATTCAACGTAATTATAAATTTCACCATTGAACGTCAGCCAGTACCGTTCGTGGTCGTATGACAATGGCTGGTGCCCGCCCGCTAAGTCAATGATACTTAACCGGCGAAAGCCCATGGTGATGTGGTCATCCGCAAAGTATCCTTCATCATCGGGACCACGATGAACCATCGTTCCCGTCATTTTACGAACCAATTTGTCATAGTCCACACTTTCAGACTGACTAATATCGGTTAAACAACCCGCTAATCCACACATTTTATTTTCCACCGTTTCAATTTAATTTTTCATCAGAAAATTGGTATAATTGTCTTAATACATAACTGGTAAAAGTGAGATAATGGGTACACTTTTACACTGGTTTTAATTTCAGGGGGAGCTTATGCAAATCAAAGAAGTCGCTAGTGTTACCGGAATTGGCGCCTACGCCATTCGTTTTTATGAGAAAAAGGGCCTAATTCAAGTTAAACGCGACATGAATGGTGTCCGTGTTTTTGACGAATTAACCTTAAATCGCTTGCGTTGGATCCAATGTTACCGCCGTGCTGGACTATCCATTAAAGATATTAGCCGCATCATTGAAGCTGATCTATCGTTAGAAGAATTTATTGGCATCCTCGATGCCGCCAAGGACCGCCTACAAACTGAAATTGACAACCTAAAATTTACCGAAGGGTGCTTGGCCATTAAAAGGCAAGCCACCCTCGCTGGCGAGCCCCTCACCGATGTCACTATTTGTGCACCAACCATTTACGAAACGGCTGAGCACTAATATGAACGTCATAAAGAACTGACCCTTTAATTAGAATCAGTTCTTTTAAGGTTGAGCGTTGTTCAGAACCTTTTAAGCCAATTGATCCAGCATGGCTGCTTTAAATGCATCTAAATCATCTGGCGTACGACTTGTCACTAGGTGGCGGTCAACCACGACGGGTTCGTCCTTAACAATGGCTCCCGCATAATACAAGTCAGGAACAACCGTAACATAACCGGTAAGTGTCCGACCCTTAGTTAATCCAGTTTGAATAAACATCTGGGGACCGTGGCAAATGGCAAAGATTGGTTTGTCCGCCAACAAGAAATTCTTCACGAGTTCGACAAACCGGTTGTCGGCACGTAATTGGTCAGGCGAAAAACCGCCGGGAATCAGTAAGGCATCGTAATCGTTGAAAATAACTTCATCAATACCCTTATCAGTTGTAAATTTGGTTCCGTGCTTGCCTTCTAACGGTTTATTGGCTTGGTCGTCAACCAAATCAACCGTATGACCGGCACCAATTAGCGCTCCGTATGGTGATGTATATTCGATATCTTCAACTTCGTTAGTCATAATTGCAACAACTTTACTCATATAAAAATACTCCTTTAATATGGCTAGTGACGTCTCAACAAAATTTAGTCTACTAGCTTAGACCGGGTCTAAGGCAAGCGTGATTTGGAAATCGTTTGAATCCAATCCTAGACACAATAAAATCCCTTTAAGATTGATAGATAAAACGACAATTCATCTATCAATCTTAAAGGGATTATTATTACAATTCTTTATGTTTTGTTACCTATTTCCTTAGACTTGCGCGCGCTGCTTCAAATGCATAATTTCTTTCAAACCAGCACTCATCAGCACAAAGACAACAATCCAAGCAACCACGATTAGTAGAATTAACTTCAAATAGTCACTGCCCAGGATCGTCACATCCCAGTCCCAAGCCGCATGCATCACGACAGCTAGGACAAAGAACACTAAGAAACGGGTATCTAATAACTGGCTGAATTTAAATGGTTGATCACGCTTGACTACCATTAGAGCCCCACCGGCAATCGCAGCCCAAACTAAATGGCCACCAACCGCTGACCAGCCACGTAAAATTGCTACCTCAAGCAACTGATCTCCAGCGTTATAAATATAACCGGCAGTTTCAAAGGCCGCAAATCCCGCTCCAACAGCAGCACCAATCAGGATCCCATCTAAGATGTGTTTAACATTGAGTTGGCTAATAAAATAAGTAATAATAAGGACTTTTCCCAACTCTTCAACAAGACCAATCGATAAGGAATCCTTTAACGTCAACACACCTGTGATTTGGCTCGTCGTACTAAATGAGACGAATTGATATAAAAATAGCGTAACGACCATTGAGAAAATCCCGCCAATGAAGAAGACTTTGATGACTTCAAACAAACTCACATCTTTAAAGGCATCCGCTTCAAAGAAGAAGACTAAGCCAGAAAATGGTACTGCAAAAGCCCCAACTAAAATCAGCCCAGGAATCGCATTGCTATTATCGAAATTAACAGCCATGTATAGCAACACGGCAAAAGCAATTAAAAATCCAAGTAAGATACGTGAAAACAGCCATGGTTTTGCCCATTCATCTGAAACATCTGCTAACGCCGGCGTCGTGGTTTTCGTCCCGGCGATAAAGATTGAATTAGCTTCATCCTTTGAATGGTGCTTGAAAACTTCCGAAAAAAGATCCGAAAGATTAACCTTGACGGCACCTTCCTCACCGGTATATTGATTTAACTTGGCAGTGGCGCTTTCGTAAATTCCTTTTACTTGATTCTGCTCTTGGGGTGCTTCAGTAGGCTGACTTGGCGTTAATGCGTTCCCGCAACTCGGACAAAACTTAGCTACGTCTCTTACTGGCTTCCCACAATGTGGACAATACTTCATACTTTTCCCTCACTACTCCAAAATATTTTGATAAAGCTTTAAACCTAATTTGGTCATCGCTGGAATCTGATCAGATTCTTCCCCGTCTTCAGAAAGGACGACCGCCACGAAGGCACCATGCGAATTTTTGACAATTTCGGCATCGTTTTGAACACCGTAGTCTGAAAATTCACCGGTCTTATTGTAAACCGTTGCCTCACTTGGCAATAGTTTCGGCAGTTTGGTCCGATTTTGATTCTTCGCTAAAATGGCTAACATTTCGTCGTCAGCAGACTTCGATACTAGCTGATGATTATAGATTTTTTTCAACGTGACACCCATATCGCGGGCCGAAGTGGTGTTATCGTGCCCCTCGCTAATCGCGTCCGTATCCATCATTTTGCGCCGCAATTTAGTATCAGTAGCACCCATGCTGGCAATCTTGTCATTGATTAAACTAAATCCACCTAGCTTATCAATAATGATGTTAGCCGCGGTGTTATCACTGTCATCGATCATATGTTCCAGGATTTCGCGGTACGTTAACTTCGTCCCGGCATCCATGTTCTGAATAACACCCGTCCCACCGACTTTTTCATCATCCGTTACGGTATGGGTATGATCCAAGTTCAGCACGCCTTCTTTGTCCATCGCATACGCCGTCACCAAAATATACAGCTTAATGCTGCTGGCTGAAGACTGGGTTCCGTTGTTAACTAGGACACTTTGCTTACTAGTAACGGGCGACACGTACACGGAATTCGTGCCACCAATCGAGCCGACAGTCGACGCAATGTCCTGTTTAATCTGGGATTGATCAAAGTGAACGGACTGAGCCGATGAGCTCGTTGACGATTGACTGTTTGCGGACGAACTCGCACGTGACTGTTTTGACTGTGCGCTAGAACTAGCGGTTTTCGCCACTCGTTTCGTCGTTGGCGCAGACTTGGTTTCAGAATGACCATAAGCTAAGTAGGCCCCAATCCCGACAATCATGATTAAGACGGCAATCCCAGCAATCCACTGCCATTTGGAACGGGCCTTTTTAGGCGCGGCTTGTGACCGGGATGGACTTGGGGCTGCTTGCCTGGTCGTTTCAACGGGTTGTTTTGACTCTGATGGCGCAGACGTAGCCTTAGCAGCGGTTGCTTTCGGTGCATCCGCTGAACTACTTGGCTTTTCAGGCTTAGGATCAACTGGATTCTTTGCGGATGGTGTTGGTGCCGTCTTCTCAAAATCATACCCACAATTTTCACAGAAGCGACTTCCACTTGGATTCAGCGTCTGACACTGTGGGCAGGGCTTTTGTGCCGCTGCTAACTTAGTGCCACAGTTTTCACAAAAACTAACGTCATCAGGATTATGACTGCCGCAATTTGGACAAATTTTCATTAATCCGATCCTCGCTAATTAAAGGCGTGTCCACAATTTGGACAGAACTTCGTATCAGCTGATACGACTTTTTGACAGTCTGGGCAGGTGACTTCTTTTGGCTTTGGATTTAAATCAGTCCCACATTCTGGACAGAATTTCGTGTCTAAGCCAACTGCTGCATGACAATTAGGGCATTCTTTGCCTAATTTCGTGCCACAAGAAACACAGAACTTGGCGCCGGCTTTATTGACGGCTTTACAGTTAGGGCAGACAACTTCGCCATCCTTAATGTCCTGGCTCGCTGACATCGAAACCATGACCGTTTTACCACCGCTTAAGATAAATTGTTCTACAAATTCAAACAGTTCATCGGGCAACTTCTTCTGATTCCAAGCGCCAATTGCCGCCGTCACAGCTAGTGGTGCAAAAGCCACCATCCCGATAGTTGCGGCACCAGCTTTGTCGACCCATTTACCAGAACCAACATTAACCATAATCTGGTCTTCACCGGCCTTATAAATCTGGACCTGAATTGCGGAATCCATACCAACGATTTTCTTCCAGCTATCTTCTTCCTTAGCTTGGACTAAATAGCCTTCGTTAGTGTGCATGCCTTCCGTATGCAACTGTTTCTTTTCCCGTAACCAGCCTTGAATAGCTTGGCCAACTTTTTCAATGTCTACCCCGTCGCTTAATTTGAAAATTTTTGAATCTGCCATAATAATCACTCCTATTTATTTATGTTCTTTTTTTCTCTAACAACCATTTGAATCCACTTTTGTGAATAACCGTACTTCCGTGCTAAATCATGTTGGTTGTGCCCATCAAATTCTGCCAAAACTCGTTGAGCCACTAATTTTCGATCATATAAGTGAACCGGAAAATTAAGCTGAGTTCCCTTATAATGTTCATAAATAATCAACATTGCCTCAGTTCCGACTAAATCATTTAGACTTCCATAAAACTGATGTAACGCCTCTGGCTCAATACGCTCTGCCATGCCCTCGCCACCTCCTAGCCTAAATTGTAATTGGTTCTTAATCTTTTAGTAACTGCACTTGTACCCGCTGTTTTCCATGAAAACAACCCTAACAATCGCCTGGAAGTGTTCCTTAGATAAATTCAGTTGTACAAACCTTGCTATCATAGGCATTCAGTCATGATTTGGGCTTAATTAAGGCTTCAAAAGCGCTTTGTTTGGCAATTAGCAATCTAAAAATATCAAAAAATTTATTTTAGAATCATTGCTAAATCAGCCTTTCTCACTCATCATGTCCGACTTGTTTGTTGACCCAACGTTGTGAATAACCATATTTTTGCGCTAATTCATTGCTATTATGGCCATTATATTGGGCACGCAATCCAGCTTTGACCCGTTTCCGGTCATATAAGTGAACTGGAAGTGTGATCTGGGTTCCCCGGTAAAACTGATAAAATTTCAACATTGCCGGTGTACCCAATAATTCATTGAGTTCGCGATAAAAGGTACTGAGCATCTCAATATCAATCTTGTTTTCCATTTTTTAACCACCTACTTTGACTAATTACAGCTAATCATTTTTGCCAATGGCTCACGTCATCTTATCCGTAACCATTAGTTACGCGTCATACGACTCGCTGTTGTTAATGCTATAATAGCAAGTGAGGTAGACACATACTGTCTATGTATTTCAAAATATCTTGTGGAGGGCCTTATGAATTCAGCGTACCGGCAACTTTATATTTTCCAAGCATTGCTAACCAACCATATTCTTAATAAGTCCAACCTAGCCGATCATTTCGACGTTACGGAACGGGCGATTCAGCGCGACTTTAGTCAAATTAAGCAGTTTATTTTTGACCAACAGTTACCCTATCAGCTGACTTACTCAAGAAAACAAAGCGGTTATCAATTAACGACCACCCAGGATCAACTGTCCAAACAGACCGTCCTGTTACTCATCAAGATTCTTTTGGCTAGCCGGTCGTTGAACAAAACTGAACTGAACGCAACGATTGCGAGTTTATTAGCGACACTACCCCAAACTGAACAGGCTGAAGTTCAACCAATTATTAAAAACGAGCTTTTTTATTACCAACCCCTGCGCCATCAACAGAACCTAATTGCGTTAATCTGGCAACTCAGTCGTTTTATTTCGCATCAGACGACGATTGATATCGATTATCGCAACAGTAAAAACCACACAGAAACACGAACCATTTTGCCGCAAACGATCATCTTCTCGGAATACTATTTTTACGTTGTGGCTTACAGTGCCAAATACCAAGCAAACCGCTACTTTCGACTTGATCGGATTTTTAACTACCATCTCAGCAAACAAAAAATCCACCGTAGCCGTGCAGAACACGTCAGCGGTGGTCAATTAAGACAAGTTGTTCAGTTTATGCAACCGGGTGAAAAAGTCACGATTCAATTTGAATTTTCTGGTGTCGTTGAAGCTGCTTTAGACCGTTTTCCAACGGCCAAAGTGATTACCGCCAAAAGTAACAGCCATACGGCCCTGATTGAAACCGAGGTAGTCGACAACGGCGCAATCATGTGGCTATTAAGTCAAGGACCACTAGTAAAAGTGGTTAGTCCAGCAAGCTTCGTTCAACAGATTCGTGAATCATTGGAGAAAACACTTAAGCTGTATTCATCTGAAAGGACTTAAAATGAGGTGATCAAAAGTTGGTACTTATCACTTAATTGCTGAAACACCTGCCAGATCGCACAACCAATAGCTATTGGAGGAATAATACCAGCAATTAAATAACAACTAAGTAAAAAGTCATATAAATGCTGGCTGCGGGCTTAGCAGACAACAAAGTGGAACCACTATCAGTTAGTTCCACTTTGTTGTCGTATTATACATGTTTTTATTCAGTTGCTTCACGAATATCCTTAGCAACACCATTAGCTGCTGTAAACGTCACTGTGCTATTCAACCCAATGTTGCCATACGTATTAAACACTTTAAATGGATAGCTATCTCCACTCTCTGTAAAAATTGTTCCTTCATTATCAGCTAGCTTCATGATTCTACCAATTAATTGTCCGCTACCCATAGACTGTGCATGCTGGTTATTCACCTCGTCTAAATGATAATCAGATTCATCCGTTTCATATATATCTTTTGCTTCATTACCGCTTTCCGAAAAAGTAACAATACTATTGAGACCGACACTACCATACGTATTAAATGCCCTAAATCTGTATGTCGCACCGTTATTGGTTAATATTGTTCCTTGCCCATTTGCAAATGAGATTACTTTTCCAACCGTCGTCCCTTTAGAAGAATTAGTAACCGGTTGATTAATAGGCTTCTTTTCATTCTCCTCTAAATCTGGCGTATATCTTGAAATATCTTTGGCCTGATCTCCATCAGCAGCAAACGTGATATCATCACCAACTTGATAACTCTCACTAACCTTTTTCATTCTGAAAGAATAGCCCTCACCAGCGACAGTTTCAATAATTCCAATTCCTGCTTGAACAGAAACTATTTTTCCGATAATTTTTTTGTCTGGCGTTACTTCTGGTTTACCAAAATTAGTTTTTTCTAATTCCGTAGGCTTTTCAAATTTTCCTGATTTTCCTAGTCGTGCATTCAATACCTTTTCAGCAGACAATGCATTGTTGACCAACGCCCCAGCTTCCAACGCTTGGTCATCCGTAAATTTCAAGAAGTCATCTGGCCACGTGTTAGAAGCCCGTTGAACACGGGCCTTCAAATCGTCAGTACTTCTTACCGTCACTGTACTTTGTCGGCCTGCCTCAACAGTTAATGCCTTTGTTGCTTTTATTCCTGCTTCAACCTTAGCCGCATTACTATACATTTCAGCTGCAGCTTTCTTGTTCTTCCCATTAGCAAGAACTCCAGTAGTTACTAAGGTTAGTCCACCAATTGCAACACCAATTGGTCCTAACATGCCTAATACTGCTTCACCACCAGCGATTCCGCTACCACCAGCGGCTATAGCACCGCCGCCAAGCCAAGCTAAAGCTGCATTCGTTGCCACAGCCCCTGAAAGACCAGCAATAGCCGTGCCAGTTGAAGCTGTTCCAACTGACATAGCCAACGCGGTTAAAGCAGAGCCACCAAATACTGCAACGGCTGTACCAGCTGCTACGCCACCCGCAGCACCAGCACCAGCGCCTTTCACAATCTTTGCCGATTCCCGCTTAGCCGTTTCCAGTAATTTCTGATAACTTTGTAAATTTATCTTTAATGTTTGAACCTTATCATGAAATCCAGCAGGTGTATTTTTTAGATTATCAACTAAGGACTCAGTTTGACGTAAACTTTCAGATAAATTATTCCGACATTCTTGCAAATACTCTAATTGACTATTCAGGTTACTGCAAGCATCATTATATTTATCTACATCCCTTTCTAAAGCATTTTGCGCATCTTTTTTAAATTCAGAGTTAAATACGTCTTTACCAAAAATCTCAACCATAATAATTACCCCTAACTGTTAAAATAATTTGAAATGTCAGAACGAGATTTTAAAATTCGCTTTTCATCTACGTCAACGTGCTGAGCCAACTTAATACTATTTTCAAACTGATTAGCTGTAGGTAAATCCATATCATAAGCTAACTGCTGCAACCGATCAGTTTCTGCATACCGTTGATAAATATCTTGAAGCAATTCACGATACAGTACATCTACTTTAGACAAGGCTTGCTGATAACTATCAGTGATTGTTTGTGGATCAACCTTTAACCCAACCATTAGTGTGTTAAAGGTTGCTTTAACATCTGTAACTATCTGTCCAAAGTTATCTACACTATAAATAAGCAATGCCGTTAATGCACCAACAATAATTGCACTAGTTACATTCCCTATCAAATCAGAGATGGGAGCAAGCGCCGGAACTTTAGTCCCAATTGTTTTACCAAGTACGTCGCCCAAAATAAGGCTCGTTGATCCCATCACCGCTGTAAGAACTAACTTGGTCGCTTGCTTAACTTTTTCATGCATTGAAACTGTGGAATCCGGAAATAAAATAATTTTAGTGGCTTGCATCAACGCCGTTAGCGAATCATTTAAAATCTTCGCAAAATTACCAGAAGTTGTCACAAATGCATTGATAATGGTATTCGTTGTTGCCGATACAAAACCACCAGCTAATCCATTCAATGCTGTATCTTTAATTTGTGAAATATGACCTTTAATTTTATTTAGATTTGTTTTTGCCAGTGCGATAAATTCCTTAAGACGTGCTTTATTCGTCTCATATCTATCCCATTGCTCAATAATTTGTAACGTTGCTTGCGAAATCGCATTTTCAACTTGAAAAATAATAACACCCACAACTGCTTTTTCGGCCTGGCTAATTCCTTGCTTAGCACCATTGGTAAATGTTCCTTTTAAAAACTTACTACTCTTGTAGTAACCATTAACCTGCCGTTCAATGTCGTGCTTAGCACCTTGATTATTTTCTTTAATAGCTTGCTCATTAGCCTCTAAGCGATTTTGCGTATTTTGTTCTTTGCTTCGCTTTTTTTCATCACTTAGATTTGGGTTCTGCTGATCTACTTCATTTTGTTGTTTCCAAATTTTCTTTTTTCGCTCTAAATCATTGGCATATACTTCTTTATCCTGAGCGCCCATTGAACGATTGATACTTTTGTCCGTTAAATGCAAATTACTCTCAGTATTAGCTAACTCATCAGCAGATAGTCCTGCCAACGCACGTCCTTTATCCTCCCAAATTGTTTTCGTAGCAATCGTATGATCTAAATCAGTTTCTTGATTTCTCGCTAATATCTTCCCAGTGTTAACATCTTTTAATTTGTGCTGTTTCTGTAATTCAGTTTGTTGCCGGTTAATATCTCGATAATTTTGACTTCCGCCGTGTAGCCCACGAGCTACATCTTTATTGTATCCAGATGTTTCATTTTCTAATTGTTGTTTTACTTTTTCACTGGAATAAACATTATTTCGTACATTGTGTATAGTATCGACGCCACCACCGGTTTGAAAAGAGTCCAAAAATCTTGTAATGCCAAATTGTGCTATCAAATTAGCCTTAACTTGTTCGTCAACATTGCTTATCAGTTCCTTTATATGTAATTCTGGATTGACAGACTCTTGGATTTTGGATAATTTAGATAATTCTGCTTCTGCCGTCATCATATTCACCTTCCTGACCAAAAATATAAAGCGCTTACATTTAAATTTTATCACATTTTAATAAAACTTAATTTATTAATTTCAAATCCAGAAAAATTCACTTAATGTCAAAAATAAAAATACTTAAAAATAATCTATTGACTTGACTACCTCCAAGATTTTACTAATTAACTAGCCCGGATACGTATTTAGAAATATACAATTTATTCTAATTTTTCTATACCAAAATAATAACTTTTTGTTTAAAATCATCTCAGGCTGCTGGATATGTCATCATGCTTATTACCATTTTGCTGAGACTAATCTATTCATTAACAAACCTGTTAAAATTAAACCAATCAATCAAATTAAAAAAGTAAAATATAATCATTGATATATTTTACTTTTAGGCTATAATCGAGGATATAAATATGACAACTAAACGTGAATTAAATGCTCAGGCCCATCAGCAAGCCATTTTAGCTACGGCCGCCACCCTTTTCAAGCGGGACGGCGTGCAAGCAACTAGTATCACCGCCGTCGCCCAACAAGCTAACGTCTCCACGCGCACACTCTATAAATATTTTCCCAATAAAAACGAGTTAGCGCATGCCGTCTACTTAGCTGATATCGACGATGGCATTGCAACCAATACTGCGATCCTACACGATGCTCAGCTAGACTTTCAGGCCAAATTGACTAAGATGATGCAGAACCAAATGGCATTGAGTCAAAAATTGCATCCCGACTATTTACGCTACGCTGCTGAGGACTTCCAAGGTAAGACCGGTCATCCGGAGACTGGTCCTAACCACTTGGGCAAATTAGACAACTTCTGGTCAGCCTTAATTGCGTTAGGCATTAGTAGTGGTGCAATCAGTCAACAGCACGAGCCCACAGCGCTTCGCCTTTATATTCAAGCGTTCTTCAATCTCGGTCAGACGACCATCACTGACCCCAAAGTCTTGCAAGACTTGACCCAATTATTTTTTCACGGCTTGAGCGGACAAATCACGGGTTAGTTGCCAATTTAAATTTAGCCTTTCGAGGTGGTTGCAATGCTAACCATTGATCATATTGAAAAACGTTATTCCGATTTTAAATTAGCCCTATCACTCAGCCTTCCAACCGGTAAAATTATTGGTGTCCTCGGTCCAAACGGTGCTGGTAAATCGACCTTTTTCAAATTACTACTGAATTTAAGCCAACCAGATACCGGTCGATTGACCATCGATAGCCAACCACTGTCAACTTGGGTCAACCACCATCCAACCGCTATCAGCGCAACGTTTCCCGACAGTGGCTTTAACGAAAAACTGACGGTTACTGAAATCAATCACTTATTAACAACGTTTTATTCAAAAACGATGACGCCAGATTTTATCATGCAATGTCAACAATTAAATCTGCCATTGAATCAAGCTATCAGTCACTTTTCGACTGGTATGCAAGCTAAATTAAAGTGTTTAGTTGCACTCTCCCACGCCGCCACACTAGTCATTCTGGACGAACCAACTTCTGGTTTAGATGTAACAGTCCGGCAAACGATTATCACTTTGATTCGGCGCTATCACGACCACTACCCGCAAGCGACGATTTTAATCAGCTCTCACATTGCCAGTGATATCGAGGCACTAGCTGAACAAGTGGCGTTAATCACTAACGGTAGTCTCAGCCTACAAGCCGACTTAACCACTATCCAGCAAGATTACGGGCTATTTACAGTCTCTGAAGCGCAATTTTCACAGTTAGATCAGACTCAAATCAGCCACCATTGGTCTCAAAATAACCAAGTCACTTGTCTGACGACGAACCGGGCTGCTTTCACCGATATAGTCCCCGTTAAAGTGCCGACAATCGATGAACTCCTACTCAAATTCACGACTAAACAGGCGGTGATGGTCGTATGAAAGGCTTATGGTTACAAGACTATTATCTCTTTAAACGGCAACGTGTGGCCGTTGGCTTAACTTGGGGACTGGCAGCACTATGCTTACTCTGGTTCGACCAATGGGGTATTGAAATTGGTATGACACTATTCGCTATCATGCTCAGCATGTTGATGTTGTCGCTGTTAAGCGCTAATCAGCAAAATCACGGCTTGAAATTTCTACTCACGCTACCTGTAACTCGGAGGACGTTTATCCGTCAAAAATACGCTCTGTTACTCGGTAATGTGAGTGCAGCCGTACTGATCATGACGGGAACGGCCTGGCTGATTGCGAACTGGCAACGCTGGCCGTTAACTTTGACCGCCATTTTTCAACAAGCCTACCTAGTGGGAAGCTTAACTTTGGCCCTACTACTAATTATTGTGCCTTACCAACTCAGCCACGGTCCCGAAGCCACCCAGACTTTCATGTCAGTCATTGGCGCTTTCGTCGCCGCAATAATCGGTGGCGGCTACGTCAGTGTCCAACGCACCACTTGTGGACGAGATCTTTTCAATCACTTTTTAACCGCCATCACGCAACATGGCCTAACCAGTCTGTTGCTAGTCATTACTGGACTAGTTGTGATCTTGTTTGGTTGTGCCTACTACCACAGTTTGGTGCACTTTCACCCGACAGCCTAACACTTTAAGTCAAAAGGCCCACGAAGAATTCTTAATTGAATTTCTCGTGGGCCTTCTATTTTTAAACCAGATTAATTCAGTGCCAATACTTTCACATTTTCAAATATTTATGCAAACAGTTTAATCGTCTTATTAGCAACATACACGCCTAAAATAATAACCGCTGCCCCTAAAAATTGATACTCATTAAAACGTTCACCCAAAATAAGAATCCCTGCAATAATCGAGACTACCGTTGAAATACCGATAAATGACGAGGTCTGATTGACACCAATTTTAGCAATCGCAAAATTCGACAGAAAGAGCGCAATCACTGAACTACCAATCCCCTGATACAATACGGCCTCTAAGAACTTCATATTGACCATTGGCAAGCTTAATAAAGTGCCAATTTTACCTTGCCCAGCAGCTTCACCAACTGCCAATACACTAAAGACGAGCGCCCCCGCTGCCAACATCAAATAAGTGATTTCAATACCCGTATATGCCGTGGCTTTTTCCACAAACACGCTGTAAAGTGCATATGTGCCAACCGCCAATAGTAGGAACAGGTATCCCACTACTGACAAACTCGTTTGCGTGCCAGCAGCTATCACCGTGACGACCACACCAACTAATGTGATCAAAATTCCTATCAATTGTTGGCGACTCGGTCGCTTATGTAAAATTAAAGTCGATGCCAGTAAGCTCGCCACGGGAATACAAGCTAAAAAGACGCCACTTTCTGAAGCGGTCGTATGGCTGATACCCACCGTTTCGCCGACAAAATATAAAACCGGGTTAAATAGACTGACTAATAAAAGTGGTTTTAAAGCTTTCCCATGCAAATCAATATGCACAATACCAATCAGTATCAATCCGCTCATAACCACGAATGCAATTAAGAAACGCCAGCCCAACAATGCCAACACGCTTGCCTGATTCGTACCTTGTTTTGTAAAGATATAACTCAGACCATACAGCCCTTCACACCCCAACGCAGCCAAACTTCCGAGTACTAACGACTGTTTGTTTGTTTTTTTCATACAATCTCCTCAATTATAATAATCAAATTTGAATTTATTTAATTATACTCGTCGGTGAATTTTTATTCAATATATATTCATTTTTCAGCAACAAATAATCATAAACATGCAAAAAAAGACTTCCACATTCTTTAGCAGAAATCTTTTACAAGTGTACGCTATTCTTCTAACTCAAGGATCTGATAATCATAGCCTAAATTCTTAACAAACTGCAGGACATCAGCACTATCGACAAAAATCGTGCTGGTATTGATATTTGGATGGAAACTCATCCGTTGCTCACTCAAGATAGCTTTATCAAAATAAACTTTCACGTCATGATCTTTATTATTCAGCAATCCAAAAATAGAAACGATTCCTGGTTCCAAACCAAGTTTCTCAAATAATAAATCATCGTGCCCCATCTTAGGACGTTTAGCACCAGTTAATTCTTCAAATTGATGGAAATCTAGCCGCTTAGCATCATCCATAACTAATAAATAACATTCTGTCTTCTTCTTATTGGTCAAAAACATCGTCTTGGTACGGACGCCTTCAATTCCTTCAATGAAATGATCAGCTTCTTCAGTAGTATGGGCTACCGGATGCTGAACGAGTTGATAGTTAATCGCCATTTTTGCCAGAGCTGTCTCAACTTGTTTTGCAGGTTCCATAATAATTAGTCCTCCGAATTCGATATTTTATAACAACGTTAAGTAGAAATTATTGTTAGCTGCTTTTAACAGAAAGTCTCAATGATACTTTGTGCAATTTCAGCAGCGTGACTTTCAAGTGCAAAATGCCCACTATCCACCGATTTAACCACGGCATTTTGATCATCCTTAGCGAAGGCTTCAGCACCAGGAAAGATGAATGAAGGATCGTTGCGTCCCCAAATAGCTAACAATTTAGGTTGGTTTTCGCGAAGATAGGTTTGAAATTTCGGGTATTGTTTAATATTGTTCTGATAATCAAAAATTAGATCTAATTGATTTTCAGCATAATTAGGATTTTGTGTATAAGCAATATCTAGCGTGTAGCCATCTGGACTAACACTGTTCGCTGGCGTTCCCGTTAAGTATTGTCCTTTGATTGTTGCGGGTGCAAACGCGCTCCGATAACTATCCCGCTTTTCAGGAGTTGGATTGTCCCAGAAATCTTGGCGAGTGGCCCACTTTTCTCCTAAGCCTTCCCGGTAAACATTACCGTTTTGGCTAACAATCCCCTGAATCCATTCTGGGTGGTTGGCTGCAATCTGAAAACCAATTGGTGCGCCATAATCAAAAACATACATATAAAATTTCTTCAAACCGAGTTTTTCAATAAAGTCAGTCATAATGTCTGCTATATGATTAAACGTATAAGTAAAGTGCTCATGATCTGGCATACTTGATTGGCCAAAGCCTGGATAATCCGGCGCAATTAAATGAAAATTATTTTCCAATAATGGCATTAAGTCCCTAAACATATGACTCGCAGAAGGAAAACCGTGGAACAAAATCATCGTTGGCTTTTGAGGGTCTCCTGATTCACGATAAAAAATATTTAATTGGTCTAATTGCATAGTGTGAAAACTAGTCATAATTATTATCTCCTTAATTTCTCGTCATTAGTGGTTAACAAATTCGTCATCGCCGGCTTATCTGAGCCAAGCCTTTCCGTAGTAAACGCGCCCCATTTTTCGAGGCACTGGTTGGCCGTCGTCAAAAAGTCCTTACTTTCAGGTAATAAGTCGATCTTCGCTGATTTTCCTTCGAGGTACATGTTAACGTAGCCGTTTCGTTCTAACTTCTGTGCCATCCGGTAAATTGAAGACCGTTCATAGCCAAGTCTTTCAGCGAGATTACTGATGGTTTGTGGGTGCTGGTCCTCTAAGGCCATCATTAAATATGAATAGGCCGGTTTCATCCCGGTAGGCTTAAAAAACTTGTCGGCAACTGCTTCAGCGGTGCGCATATAACGTGCCGCCGTGAAATAGGCACACGTCTCATAAAAGTGATGTGTCAAATCAGTCATCTCCTTTCCGTGTATATACACTATAAACCTGATTTAAATAAAAATCAAGTGAAATTATAATTTTAAAATTGTTACAAAAAAGGTTTTCTGGACAAGTATCCAGAAAGCCTCGATAACTCACTATTTCACTGCATCTTCTCACCTTGAACGCTGTTTCTCACTCCTCAATAAAACAAGTGCCGCAATTAAGCTCAGCCCCGAAATCACTGAGATTACTAGCAGCTGGTCAAGGTAGCTCGTTGAAAAGTTGTGGACACCACTCGTCAGCGCAACAACGACCGAAATCCCGACTGATTGACCAAATTGATGTACCGTGTTGACAACGCCAGAAGCCGCCCCGGCAATTTCAGAATCTGTATTAGCCACCCCTTCCGCTGTTAACGGACTGAGCACCAGACCTTGTCCAACACCAAATATAACCATTGGAATGGCAATTGCAATCCAGTAACCCCGATTTAAGCCTAACGGAATGGTCAAAAAGACACCAACAGTGACCAGTATTACGGCAATAAGAATCAAACGGGCATTGCCAATTTTGCTAGATAATCTTGAAACTTGTAGCGCACCAACAAACTGTGGAATGGTGACTGGCAAAAATGCCAGCCCCGTCATCAACGGCGTAAACCCATAAATACGTTGTAGGGCTTGCGTCGTAACAAAGAAATAAGCAAACGCTGCGCCAATAAAGAAAAAGCGCGCAACATACGCACTATTCCGTTGGCGATTAGCAAATAGCCGCAGTGGCATAATTGGGCTTTTGACCATTCGTTCAACGTATACAAACAACACCAGTGAAACAATCGCAATCATCAAGGCTAAGCGTTGATGTGAAGTCCCGTCAATACTATAAACTAAAGCTGATAATCCTAACACGGACAACAGCGTACCCACGATATCAAGACGGCTAGTACTTTCGATTTCATTATCATTAACAAAGCGCAGTGTTAGTAAAAACATCAGTAAGCCAACCGGAACATTTAAGAAAAAGCCGTATCGCCAAGAAAACACGCTAGTAATGGCCCCACCGAGTATCATCCCGCAGCTTGCGCCAATCCCGGCCGTTGTTCCATAGGCCGCGATCGCCCTAGCACGCATCGTTCCGTGATAATTATCTAACAAGAGTGCCAGCGTGGTCGGTGCCAATATGGCAGACCCAATCCCTTGAAAAGCCCGCATGGAAATAATCATTGGACCGTTGACCGACAACCCTACCATCAGAGATCCAAAGGAAAATAACAGTAAATCAATCAAAAAGACTCGCTTACGGCCATACACATCGCCGATGCGGCCGCCAAACAATTGGAAGCCGCCGAAGGTTAAGGTGTACGCGCTACTGACCCACGCCAGTGTTTGCGAATTCAACTGAAGATCAGTTGCTATTTTCACCGTACTTGTAAACACAATCGAATTATCCAAAAGTATCATAAAATAGCTTAATAAAATAATTGGTAAAACAATTCCAAATTTTCCTTTATTTTGAGTCATGACAAGCCCCTATCTCAATTAAAATATTTTTCTGTTAACGCACTATTAAAGATAGGCGTGACAAACGATTTGACCATTCGCTGACCTTTCCGAGCGAATGACCCAATCATAAGACAGGCTTGGCTATTTGAAAATTACCAGATTAACATACTAGTATACGATGGTTGTATACTGTCATATTAATCTGGTCCAAAAAGCGAATAAAAAAAGACGGCAGCATGCCATCTTCCAAACGTAAAACATATTTACTTAGAAACCACATTGATAACTTGGGGCTGGATTCTGTTTAGAGAAAAGTTAGTACCGCATTAAGCCAGCCGACGCCGATTTAACCAATAGACCAGCACAACCGCCGGCAATGTAATCATCATCACTGGGTAGAACCATGCCCATGGTAAAACCGTGCTAATTAAGCCACCAAACATTGGGCCAAGCGTCATGCCTAAGTCGATGCCAATATAAAACGTGCTATTGGCCAGCCCACGATCACTGTCGGGAACTAAGGTCAACGCCTTAGCTTGGCAAATCGAGTACATCAACCCGTAGCCAGCAGCTAACCCAAGCGCCGCCACAACTAGCATCGCCCAATTGCTCAAATCAATTAAGGCCAGTACACCAATAAAATTACATCCCAAGCAAATCCAGAAAAACTTTTTAAAAGGAATCCGGTCAAACAAATCACGTAATCCTAGTCTTAGTCCTAACAAAATGACAGCATACACCGGGAAAAACGCCCCCGCCGGTACCGAAAAATGGCGCTGTTCAATGTAACTGACAATGTACGTCTGCGTGGCAAAATAAGGCAACGAAAATAGCATTAAAATTACGGCTACCGGAATCACTTTTGGTTGTACGATTCTTAACCGCCGCGGTTGGGCTGTCTTTTTTATCGGTCGTGGAATGCCACGATTACCAACGAACTGAATTAAAACTAGCATCAATAAACTGCAAGCAGCCGATGTCCAAAAGACCAATTGATAGCTAAAATGCGCATATAAATAGACCGCTAAAGCAGGACCCACGGCCATCCCCATTGCATTGGCAAGACCATAGATACCCATGCCGGAACCAATTCTGTCCGCTGGCAACAGGCTCGCCATCCAGGTTGCCATGCAAACTGAACAGAGTGTGTAGCCAATTCCAGTAATAATCCGACAAAGAATAATCAGTTTAAGATTGGTCGTGAAACTGTATCCCAAACTAGCGAGCACAAATAAGCTCCCACCCACGAGGGTTAAATGATATTTAGAAACTCGATCCGTTAAGTTGCCCGCCACCGGACGTAACAATAATGACGTCAAATTGGTCGCACCAGCAACCACCCCCGCTGTCAGGCTGTTAGCCCCAACTGAGGTCGCAAAGCCCGCAATAACGGGATTAATTAACATCGGATTCATTAAAAAGAAAAAACTGGCTGCCAAGACTAGCTTGACATCCTTCGTATACAAATGTGTCTTCATCAAAATTACACTTTCTAGAGCTTAAATTAGTCCTGTCTATTCCACAATAACCTTCTTTTATTGTAGTCCCATGTCAAAAAGTGTGCTGAGAAATTTTTTCCAGCACACTTCTGATTAAAATCATTTGGTATCCATCTTTGGAATAGCCATCGATAACAGTCAGAGCAGTTTATCTAACTCAATACTCGTCCACGCATTGGTCTTGTACTGAAAATTTTTTTGAATAATCATTACACCCGATTTAGTCGTTAGCCTTTTAGTCCTCTTGATTGTCGATCCATATCTTCCACAACCACATCAAATATTTCTCCTACCGATGCACAATATTCTAAAACCAGCCATGGTTCGTATGAAAATGAATCTTAATTAAGTTCGTATCTCCAACCGCAATCAAGCTATCGCCTTTAAGATTCGTACGAAAGTAATTGTTTATTTTGTCTTCATCCATATCGTGCCCATCAATTAAACATTGTGTATCATATCGAAATTGTGTCAAAATCTATCACTCCTATTTTAAAATTACGTTTCCTGAAACTAATTTTTTGATTGCTTCGCCTTTACAGTACAATGTACTGTAAAAATAGTCAACTTTCATCAAGATATGCTATACTTCGTTTTGTGGAGGTCAATTATGTCAAATACCACCGAAGAAAAGATTATTGAAACTGCAATCCAATTGTTCAACCGTGACGGTTACAAGCGGACCTCATTACGGACAATTGCTGAAGTTGCTGGGACAACCATTGGTAATCTAACCTACCATTTTCCCAAGAAAGAAAGTCTACTAATTGCAATTCAAAACAAAATTAGTTTTGAATTCACCAATGTTACTAATGATTTATCTAATACTGGTACAGATGCCTTAAGTATGTTGCTAAAAGTTTTTACTCAATCTGCTCAAATTAAACAAGTCCATACGTTTTATTTTAAGGATTTCGATGCCATTATGAATGAAAATCCTCATTTACGTGCAACTGCTCAAGCTTTTCGCACAACGTTACTTGATGCCTATGAACATTGTTTTAAAAAATTAATTGATTTTAAAATATTTAGAAATGATCTCACCGAGACTAACTACCATATTCTGATACTAACCCTGTTAAACATTGATTACGCTTGGGAACTACGTTGTGGTCCTAAAAATGAATTAAACCAAGCTCCATTAAAAACGGATGAAGTCTGCACCAATCTTATCTATCCTTACCTAACAGACCTTGGGCAGGCTACAATAAAACAGATTGAATTTCCCGTAAAAAATAAACATCGAAATTCAATGTCATGAAGCTTTATGTATAAAAAAGAGATGATACTAACCATCCCTTCAACTCACTCTATTTACTTAGTACCTTACAATCAGCTAGGCTTGTCTCCATCTGTATTTGGCTCGTTAACACTGATTGATGCTTTGCTAAATTTTGATGGTTTCTGAGCAATATCAACAACAATTTGGGCGATTGACTTTCTTGAAAATTCAGTCCCTTAAACGATTCATCCTTTTGTGTAACTTCATAGTCAACTAATGTGGTATTGTTCCATTGACCAAATTTACCAGGAACCTCATCGTAAATACCTAGTGTTGAGAGCCAGGCTAGTATTGTTTTACCAGCCTTGTGCATTGCCTCAACAATTGTTTCCGCTTGTTCTTTGAAGTTGTCGCTCGCTAAGTTGGCGTATACCATGTCTACATCTTCCATTTATGCACGAAAAATAGTATTAAAATTATCGGCTAAAGAAGCGGTAACACCGGCGTAAAAGTTCTTCCGGCGATTCATTGTAGACTAATTCAAGGTCATGCCGCGCCTTAATCTGCGGTTTACCGATTGTCTCCAACAAGCTGTGTGACAACCCTTCGCTCAGTAGTAGCGTAAAGTCAATTTGCTTGGATAATGCGGCAGTTGTGATCCATGAAATACTGCGTTCCTGATCATTCACGATTATCGGATCGATTCCAAACGAACGGAACATCTGATTGAGCCGCTGCGTCCGTTGCCAAGTCACCACTAGCACTTTTTCCCCACTCAGCTTAGCTACGGCATCCGCCGGCAACAAATCCCGGTAGTCCTTACGCGCATGGCGGCGGTGTAGCTGTAACTCATGGTGCAATCGTAACTGGCTAGGCGTAACATCACGAAAGACCGTCGTAATCACAACCCGGTTACCATCAATCTTCCCCGCATAAACGGCGTTCACCGATAGTCGCTTTTTAGACTGACCAACGCACCGATACTGTCGATAAACCTGGCCATTGACTACTTGAAAATAATAACCGCCCAGATGTTTAACAAAATAGCCAAAAATTCGGTTGCCATCATTCACCATCACGTCTTCTAACAGAATCTTCCGATACCGACGATAAGCATCCGGTAACCACTTAACGGTCCCAATCCGCTCAACCGTCAGTTCACGCATCACCTGATCTGCTAATGGTAAGGTTGTCAACTTAGCCTGATTTTTAGGCTGACGTCGCAATTGGGTATTTTGTTCTAACAGCATATCAGTTCGTTCATGTGCTCTTTTAAGTGCAGCATCCAATCCCATCACTTGGTGTTTAAAATCATGATACTGCTTAAGCTTTTCTTTTTCTTTAGCAGTAATCGGTCGTTGTTCCTGATTAAGGATCGCTTGCTGCCGGACTTCAGTCATCTTTTCCTCAGTTTGAGCTGCAATAATCAAACTATACGCGAGCCAATCGCTAGCCCCACTAATATAAGTTTCAGTCTGCGTCAATCGGTGTTGAAGCTTCTGCTTATCTGCCAATACTTGGTCACGACTTTGTTGAAGTTGCACGACCTGAGCTTTGGTTTGCTGCAAATTTTCTTGCGTTACTTGCAATTGGTGCTTCATTTGGTGTAATTGCTGCCGCAATGCATGCGCTTGGCCTTGATCCTGTTTTGACTGTTTAAGTTTTTTTAGTTGTCGTTGTAAACGTCGATTTTCTCGTTTTAACTCAGCGTCTGGCTTCTCTTTAGTAGCCACTACTGGTTTTGAAGTTGCATGTGCAGCCGTTGACACGTGGTGCTTGCGATAACGATCAATTAACGCCTTCTTGGCTTTGCGTGCCTGATCTTGATAGTCAAAATACTCAGCTTGGTTACTCTTTTTATCGAGTTGATAAGTCATTTTCTTCACACCATATCCCCCCACTCAGCTAATTTATTTAAGTGTATCACGGATGTTGTAAAAGGGGAACGTACGTTTACAAACGAGCTATTTTCTTATATGTTGCACATCATTAGTTACAAACAACTTGTTCACCAATACCTATTACAGCCCCGTAATTCCCATTCAAACTCTACAATACTAGCTACAGCTCTGTAACCCTCTTTCAAGCTCCACAATACTAGCTATTGTTTTAAAAATCTACATATGTATCAAAAAAGGACGGCTGCAGCCATCCTTTTACATCAATTCTATTTACTTAGCAACTTCATGATTTTTATCCAACATATATTGGAATTCAATCTTCCAATTAGAATTATTCAGTATCGTCATTAATAATTTCAACAGCTGCATCCAATATGCTATTAGAACCAGCCAAAGAAAAAGTATTCCATTGCTCATTCAATCTGATTTCCATTTGTTCATCTAGTTGATCAGATGCTTCTCCTTTGATCCACACCAATCCTAAATTTGAGTCAATAGTCTGATCAAAATCTGGAAGAATCGCATCTTTATCAACAAAAACCAAATGAAAATGTTGCCCATTTGGAAAATCTCCTTTTTGGGAAAAAGGACCAACACCATCATCATAATCAAGCAAGACCTTTTTACTATCTAAATATTCTTTTAATTTTTGCTGAGCAGAATTAGAAAAAATTAGTTTCATTTTTTGCCCCTTTCTTTTTGCTTTTCCAAAATATCATAATTCACATTGGTTAAATAAATTTCAATTACATAATTTCTATGGAAATTCTACAATATTAATTACAGCTCCGCAACTCTTACTCAAGCTCCATTGGACACAATCTTAAGCGTTTAGTCTACCCTAGTATACCGGCAATGATTGTATTGAAAAAGGACAGCCGCAGCCATCCTTTTACATCAAGCCTATTTACTTAGCAACTTCATGATTCTCATCCAACATATATTGGAATTCAATCGTCTCAGCTAACAAGTCGGCTTTAAACAAGCCCTGCGTCCCGTTATTTTCATCTGACATCACGACGAAGTAACTAGCCCCTTCATCAACAACATGTTGGAAGCTGACGTATTCGCCCTTAAAACCGTTCTTACGGAATAATCCAATAATGCGGATCATTTCGCGTTGTGTGACTTCGTTTGCTGCTGTTTCACTCATGTATTCAAATACCCCTATCAATTCTTGTCTTCTTAACCAATCTCTTATGCGTCGCACTCCCGCGGGTGCTGCGGGGCTCACGGGCACCTATTTCAGTCTAATCCGTGAGTCCCTAAATCTTAATTACTAGTGGACTTCAATTCCGCTAACTTGTCCTCAATCAACTGGTTAGCGATGCCAAATGCCTTCAAGCGCCGTTTAGCCAGTGTCAATTGAGACTTATACCGTGATGGATCTTCCTTAGCCTCAAAGGTCTTCACAACTTCACGAATTTTATGCAAGGTCGAATCAATTTGGCGTTTAGCTTCTACTAATTCTGCTTCATCATACATGTAAAATCCCCTTCAGCTTTCAGAAAGTAACTCACCTAACTTGAAAGTGGCAGTGTCCATTTAGCGTCCGTTCTTGTCATTAATTGCCTAACTCATCCTGAGTTATCTCAACTTAGCCGAATTTAGGGCCATAAAAAAGCGCCCCCCACTAAGCGGGCGCTTCTTGAAAATCTAGTAAATAATCAGCTGATTATTTGCCTAACTTTTCTTTGCCTAAGACGTTTAATTTTTCATCAAAGTCATAAACAACTGGTTCACCAGTAGCCATTTCGAGATCCATGATGTCATCATCAGAGATGCGTTCGATGTACTTCGAAAGGGCACGGAGTGAGTTACCATGGGCAGCGATGATAATGTTCTTGCCATCTAATAATTTAGGCGCAATTTCATCTTCCCAGAAAGGCATAACCCGTTCCAAGGTAACCTTTAAGTTTTCGCCACCAGGGACGATGTTAGGGTCTAAGTCAGCATAACGACGATCGTTAACAGCTGAACCTTCATCATCAGCACTCAATAATGGAGGTAAAACGTCATATGAACGACGCCAGATATGAACTTGATCGTCACCGTATTTTTCAGCGGTTTCCTTCTTGTTCAAACCTTGTAAAGCACCGTAATGACGTTCGTTTAAGCGCCACGTCTTAGTTTCTGGAATCCAAAGTTGGTCGGATTCTTCAAGAACGTAGTGCAATGTCTTGATGGCACGAGTCAAAACTGAAGTGAAGGCATAGTCGAATTTTAAGCCAGCTTCTTTAACTTTTTGACCAGCCGCCTTAGCTTCTTCAACACCCTTTTCGCTTAAATCAACGTCAACCCAACCAGTGAATTGGTTAGATAAGTTCCATTCGCTTTGACCGTGACGAATCAATACTAATTTTGCCATAGCAGTTAATGACCTCTTTCTTATAGTTATTTACTTCCCTTATTTTACACTGAAACCGCGAAAAATCAAAACAATATCAGTTCTTATTTTCAGAGTCTGGGTGAAAAGTGATCGTTTTTTTCAGATTAATTTGCGGATGCAATCCGTGAACCGGTTTCACCCCGATAATATCCAGGATGAAATTGAAAATTGGCACCCCAACGATTAGTCCCCACACCCCAAATAGGCGCTCACTCACGAGCAAGACCACGAAGGTGTAAAAAATCGGTAACTCCGTTCGGCTCGACATAAATTTAGGATTAAGCACGTACGCCTCTAACGTATGGACGACCACAATCATGATCACCATGTAGACCACGTAGCGGAAGCCACCCACCGAATACGCAATTAAGCTCAGCGGCACCAGCGAGATAATCACCCCAGCAACCGGAATTAAGCTTAATAGGAATATCATTAATCCTAAACTGATCAACTGTGGCATGTTCAGAAACGCCATGAACGTGACCGTAATCACCGTGTTCACAATAGCAATCAGAAACTGGGCTTCCAACACCACACCAAAGCTGTTCACAAATTTTTTGGCAAAGTAATAAACATCTTGAAAGAACCAGCCAAAGGTACTCGTTAAGAACCGCTTGGAAAAGGCCCGCATCTGCCGATCTTCTACGGTAAAGAAGAAACTAAGAATAAACGATAAGAAGAACGTTAAGCCCATATTACCAATGTTGGTAATGTATTGGAAAACGACCGTAATCCCACCTTTTAGTTGCTTCAAAATATCCGAATCCTGCAAGTACGACGTGACCCACGTCAATACCTGATTCGTGTCGTGCGACGGATTTTGATAAAACCGGTAGACCGATTCAAATGTTGAAAATGTCTGTTTAATTAATTGTGGTAAGTATAGTGATACCGCGAAATACATCCCTAGTATCACCAGCGCGTAGACCGTAATGACAATCACGGTCGGTGGAATTTTGATCCACTTGCGAATTGTCCGGACGAGTCGCGTCACTAGAAATGTAAAAATAAACGTTAACAAAATAATACTCATCATGCTGGATGCCAGATATAACATCACGACCATTAGTACTAGCACGCTTGCCCGACGTAACCGCACGTTGTGGACAAACTGTGTCCAAAGTTCCAAAAGCTCCACCCCTCTATTATCCTTACCCCCATTTTAACGGAAAAACAAATTAATAAAAATGAAAAGTCAGCGATTATTACGCAAAAAACGTGTAAAGCTATTGGCAAGCCAATAAACTTCACACGTTCGTTTCATGTTACATTTAGTTGTTTATGAAAAATGCATTTTCAAACTTTCCAAACCAAGGGCTTGATGAATGATGATAGAAGCCCCACCTAGCAAGGCAGCTGATTGCACGTTCTTAGTGGCAATAATTGGTACTTGCCGACTTGGTGAAGACATCTTAGACGTCATGTCCCGGATATTCGTTAATAACTGTGGCAAGATTTCTAAGACCGTCGTGTTCAAAACGACCACGTCCGGTGCAAACGCCGTGCTGACGTTCGAAATAACCTTGGATAGGTAGTAAACGAAGTCATTAAAGACTTTCGTCACTTCTGGGTCATGATTAATATAATCATGCTTAACCGCAGTTAAATCCAACCGATCGACGTGCTTAATCGCCTTTAGCCGTGCCCACAGCGCTTTTTCAGACGCATAGTCGTTGACCGACTCCATATGGTTATCAAGGTGCCGATCTTCTAATAAAGCCGTCCCGACTTCCCCTGCTTCACCTTCGTGCCCAGAGTACAACCGTGAATCCGCCACGATCCCCGCGTGGATTTCATCACGGACAACCACTGAAACCACGTTGTTGAAAATTTCATTGTCGTGGAAATCCCGTTCAAATACAGCCGTTAAGTTTGCTTTCTTTTCAAGCATAACTGGCATCCGTAATTTATCGCGGAGATACTTAGCCAAATCAAAGTTTGCTAAGCATTTAATTGGTGTCTTCAAAATCTTGTTTTCATAAATGATCCCGTCTAGGGCAATGGAAACACCCATCAACCCGTTGACCGTCCCATAATCATCAACGTTACGTAACTGGTCTTCAATCAAGTCAATGACGTCAGTTAGGGTCATATCACTCGTTTTAAAGCTTTGGAAATGTAAGATCTTACCATTCAAGCGTGAATACATGAGTTTAACAGCATCAGCAGATAAATCGATGCTAGCAACAAATCCGTAGTTAACGTTCAGTTCAGCCATTACTGGTTTGCGGCCGCCATTTTTGGTACTGACGCCACAACCGATTTCCTTGATAAAATCAGTCCGTAATAACTGATTGTAAATATCTGAAACGGTCACCTTATTTAAACTCAAATTCCGTGAAATTTGACTTCGACTAATTGGTCCCTCATTAATAACCTGTTGCAGCACTTGTTTCTCATTGGTACTACGCATCACGTGTTTATTAATAATCATACTGAATCTAGGTGTTCACAGTCGTCCACCGAATCATTATTTGTCAGATTACTCAATCTGGCCTGCCATCGATCCGGTCGTCACGATGGTCACCTTAACCCCCTAATCTGTTAATATTCTATAGCATCAAACAAAAATAGTACACAAAATAGTCAATTTTATACCTATATTGACATTGAACTGCTAAAAAAATGCCCGTGCTTGGTATAAACCGACCGCCCCCATGAATCTAAACTACAACGTAGAACGAAAAGCATCCGTCCTTACAGATACATTCTATAACAGTTTTTATAAAAAAATCACCGATTCACACCTAAAAGTAGGTGTTTCACCGGTGATTGTTAAGTATGCTTCCATACCTCTATTAATCTGGCTATATTTATTGCAATGATTTAGCAGCTTGGGCAATCGACATATGCTGTGCTGACGCCTGTTGTAGGATGGCCTCAACCTGTGAGTCCGTATAGCTACTGCTGTTAAACCCAGCTTGGTCTAATTCTGAACGGGTCGCTTGAATTTGATCCGCACTATAACTGCCCGTCTTGGCTGCCTGAGCAATTGAAATATGTTGTTCAGACGCCCGTTTCAAAATAGCTTCGACCTGGGCATCACTATAGTTACTGTCGTCCATCCCAGCTTCGTTCAGTTCAGAACGGGTCGACTTGATTTGAGCATTGCTGTACTTGCCGCTGGCCGTTGACTTTGCAGTGGTAGAACCAGTCTTTGACTTGCTACTGCTACTACCAGCAACGTCGCTCTGACTAGCACTGCTGTCACTACTCGTCGTCGCACTCTGCGCACTGTTCTTGATCGGTGTCCCACCGGTAAGGGCTTTAAGTGACGCGTTGTTCTGCTTCTGGAGGTCCTGAGCCTGTTTATAGATATCTTGGTAAGCATTCTGCTTCAAAGTCGCGTCTTGCAACATGACTTTCAAAATTCCATTTGAATCCGTAAACTCATTTGCTTTGTTTAACTCTAAAGCACTTTGATACTGTTTCTTATAAGCCTTGCGTTTTGCTAAGACCTTTTTGAGTGCCGTCAATTGTTCCTTAGAACGGCTGACTAATACCGTTGAACCGTTTTTAGTCGTATTAACCGTCTTAAACGCACTCTTTGCTGCACTGAATTGCCGAGATTTTAATGAGTCTTGTCCACCAACGTAAGTTTGCGTTTGGGTCAAGTAACGCTGGGCCGTCGTATCATTTGCCTTCGTTCGGCTCGCATGTGTAAAATTGGTTTCTGCCTGCGTGTAATCCTTGGATTGCAACGCCTCTTTACCAGCTTTCATTTCAGTCGTGTACGACTGTTCCTGAAGCCGGTAACGCGTGTACGAGTAACCACCGACACCAACCGCAATAACTACGGCCACAACCACCCATATCCATTTTTTCATAACGACACCCCCAATGAATTGTTTCTTTCGATTATTCTATTATAACATGTTTACTCATTTGACCGTAAATGCATTGTGCTTACAAAACCATTTTCATAGGCGTATAATAATGTTTGTATTTTATGAAGAAAGGATCCTTATTCTAATGCTAGAAAAGACTTTTTACCACACCTTGTTAAGCCACTCCTTCAATATCCCAGTCAAAGTAAACTACTGGGATGGTAGTAGTGAAACTTATGGCGAAGGCACGCCAGAAGTAACGGTGACTTTCAAGGAAGCCATTCCGATGCGCGAAATTACGAAGAATGCCTCGATTGCTTTAGGGGAAGCTTACATGGACGGTCGAATCGAAATTGAAGGTAGTATTCAAAAGCTGATCGAATCTGCTTATGAATCCGCCGACAGTTTCTTTAACAATTCCAAGTTCAAACGCTTCATGCCTAAACAATCACACTCGGAAAAGAAGAGCCAACAAGATATTCAGAGCCATTATGACGTTGGTAACGACTTCTACGAGATGTGGCTGGATTCGACTTTAACTTATTCTTGTGCATACTTTAAGAATGAGGACGACAGTCTAGAAACCGCACAGATCAACAAAGTTCACCACATCATTCAAAAATTAAATCCACAACCTGGTAAGACCTTACTCGATATTGGTTGTGGTTGGGGAACCTTAATGTTAACTGCCGCTAAGGAATATGACTTAAAAGTAGTTGGGATTACCCTTTCACAAGAACAGTACAACTTAGTTTCCAAGCGGATCCAAGATGAAGGCTTAAGTGACGTTGCGGAAGTTCGCCTTGAAGACTACCGTGAATTGGGCGACGAAACTTACGACTACATCACTAGTGTTGGGATGTTTGAACACGTAGGTAAGGATAACTTAGCGATGTACTTTGACAAAGTTAAGCATTACCTTAAAGACGATGGGGTTGCCTTACTTCACGGGATCACCCGTCAACAAGGTGGCGCTACTAACGGCTGGTTAGATAAATACATCTTCCCAGGTGGCTACGTTCCCGGCATGACCGAAAACTTACAACATATCGTTGATTCTGGCTTACAAGTCGATGATGTTGAAACGCTCCGTCGGCATTACCAACGGACGACTGAAATCTGGGACGACAATTTCAACGCCAAACGTGGCGCCATTGAAGCCAAGATGGGCGAACGGTTCACTCGGATGTGGGACCTCTACTTACAAGCCTGCGCCGCTTCCTTCCAATCAGGGAACATCGACGTTATGCAGTACCTTGTTTCTAAAGGACCTTCTTCACGGAACTTACCAATGACCCGTGAATACATGTACGATGACAACACGGTAGCTGCTAACGAAGCTTAATCAAACTAAAATAACTCAGTGAAAACCAATTTGGTTTTCACTGAGTTATTTTTTTTACACTTGATCATCATCCGTCCGTAAAGTTGGTAGCCAGTTTGCTAAAAAGCGATAACTAACGAGGGCGCCTAAGAATAAGGCCGCGGAGCCTGCCGCCGCAAACGGTAGCGTCGCTTCCATCGTTGCCGGCAAAACTAACGCCAGTAACGGAAAGGCGTACGCCGCCGGTAATTTGATCTTCAAAATTCCTAGTAATAAATAAACTAACGGTAACGTGACTAAGGCAGCCAGTAACCAGCTTGCAATCAACCAATGCAACCCAACGCCAAGGCTAGCAGCACCGGTCAGTGCAACCCATTGTCGAATGGCCATCTTAGACGAATAATTAGTGTTTTGAATGGCTTCAAATAACACTACGACTACTGGTGGAATTGCCGCCATTTGGGGCCGGCCTATTAACCAGACACCGATTACCCACAAGACGATTAGTGCGATAAAACCTAGCATTTGTAACGGCCGAATCGTGGGTCCCACAGTCTTCATTCGGGGTTCACGTTGCAAGTATACGCCCGCCATTAAACTGAGCGTCCAAAAAAAGATGGCGACGATGAATGACCAGTGCGTCGCGTTAATAATAATTGGTAACAGTCCGGTCGCAAAAGCTGGCGCTAGGTTCGACCGCAATACCTTCATCAGTAAGAGCATTAAGCCGACCCCAACCAAGACTTTCACCGGGTAGTCCCACGACAAACGGTTGATTAAAAAGCCAATCACGGCGGTTCCCGATGGCACTAAAAAGAGTTTGTAGGGGTGCTGAATCCAGGCCGGCTTTCGGTACACCCACGTCCCCGCAGTCAGCGCCCCAATTTCTGGCAAAATTAATTCTGAGTCTTTTAAGACGGTGGCAACCGCGACCATGGCTAATATAAATAGCAATCCCATGGCATAACGTCGCCACATTTCTGTGTGGTTCAAAAGCGATATATTCCTTTCTTATATGCGAGTCAATCTATTATAGTTATAATTAGCAAACGACTTGCAATGTAACATAGAATGACGGAGTTTCCAAAATGAGCCGCGCATCCCCACTGACCTTGCTGTTATTTTCAGAAACAACTATTGCTTAGCACTCGCTATCAAGATTTAGAAAAACAGGTAGTAAAGACCACTCATGCCGATGAAAATATAAATTAATTGTTTCACCGTGGCCATCGGTAACTTCGGCAAGATGTGCGCGGCAATCGCCGTTCCCGTGAAGGCGCCCACCATTCCAATCAAGATATACGGTGCTAAGTGAACCGTCACAATCCCATTGATGATTCGCACGGTCGTGATGTAGAAAACATCGACCAAAAAGAAAGCCTGTAAATTACCAATATAGTCTTCCGTTGATTTTGCTAAAGATAGAAAGTATAACGCCATCAACGGGCCGCCAATCCCGAATAAGCCGTTAAAAAATCCTGAAACAACCATGAACAGACCCGCGACCCACCACGGATAGCGCTTAGTGCTCTCGCGGTGACTGAACATAAAATAGATGGCTAAGCCCACGAGTAACCCACCGAGTAGTTTTCGTAGCAACTGCACATCCAGCGTCTGGCCTAAATGCACGGACCAGGCGGCAACGCTCGCGTAGACGATAAACGGTATGATAATCCGTTTAATATGGATGTGGCGCCGATAGCGCAAAGTCATCGTAACGACGCTCGCAAACATAATCAGCCCCGCAACCCCGGCGCTTTGATTGATCGGTAACAATTGGGGTAAAAAGATCATCATAATAATGGCCGCACCAAACCCCGTCAAACCTTGAACTAAACCAGCTAACAGTGCCGGAAGTACCACTAACAACCATGTCATTGAGCCAACCATCCCTTCTAACCGCCCGATTTTAGCGCCTACAAAAAAAGAACCGGTACTTATTCCAGTTCCTTGCTAACTTTTTTAAATGTGAAATACTAATACAAATACCATGACTGAGATTAAACCAATCACAACCGACAACGTCATTGAACGTGTTCGGTATGCAACGAAGCCAACCAGAATTGCGGAAATAATCATTCCTAAATTACCGGTCGTCATGATGTGATACTTACTGTCGATAAAAACACTTTTGACAACTAGGGCCGTAAATAGTGAAACGGGCACAAACCGCATCCATTCGTTAAACCAATCCGGAATTGCACGCTTCGTGAAGAACAAAAGCGGAAAAAACCGCGGGATAAAGGCCACAATCGCACAGAAAATAATTAACAAAAAATGATCCATACTAGTCATCGAACTAACTGATTGCATAAGAAAACTCCTCTACGCCTTACTCATCAGATTCTTCCATCGCGGACTGGCGCGTTGGATCGTGAACCTTATACAGTAAATGACTTTCTGGCTTATGTTCCATTAAGTAACGTTCAATGAAGTAGCCGGTCAACGATGCCAGCAACGTCGCTACCACCAACCCAAGCGTACTCTTCATCAAAACGAGGAAGAAAATTGTCAATACACCGGATAGCGCGGACACCAAAATGATTAAACGGCTCTTAGTTTGCATAATTGCCATATAAATAAACAGTGCCGTCAACGCAAAGTCCACCACTTTTAGATCAATCGTTAACGCACTACCGATTAAGCTCCCGATAATGTTACTGATCGTCCAAAAGATAAGTGAGTAGTGTTCAACAAGCAACGCCTGTTTCGGCTTCCAATGCTTATCCGTCGCAAACTTCAAGTAGTTCACCGCGTAATTTTCATCGTTCATTGAAAACGCAAACGCGAAAATCATCGGTAATGACTGTCCTTTTAAGTAACGTGACAAGCTGGACCCTAACAGGGCGTAGCGTAATTCCAAGAAAAACATCATCAAAATAATTGTCGTCATCGGTGCGTTGATTGTTAACATCGATGCAATCAAAAATTGAGCACCACCGGAAAAGACCATCACTGAAATCAATGCCGTCAGTAAATGGTTGAACCCGGCCGCGTGTAAGAGGACCCCACAAGCCAATCCGATGGGAATATAGCTGAGTCCAAGTGGCATTACCGTCCGTAATACCATTAACCAATTTGGCTCGTTCTTTTTCACCAAGAATGCCTCCAGTACCATACCAGTAAAGAATTCAAGCAACATTATTGATGTCTATTTGTTTAGACATTCGGGTTTAATTTTAACATGTTTTTTATAGCAATCCTACCACCTAAAGTTAGATTGTTCGTTATTTCCTTAGTTGTAAGCGTTTATAATTGTCGTTTTTGATTAATAATGCTTTCCCATAATCACTAAATCGTTAGATCGACCGTTCAGTTCAGCAACGGCTGGTAAAAATCCCCACTGTTCGTAGCCAAATTTCTTAAATAATTTAATACTTGGCAAGTTACTCGAGAAAATATTGGCAATTACGGCGGTTAACCCTACTTTAGCTAATTGAATCGGCACCTGCTCCAAAACTTGACTCCCGAGCCCCTTCCCCTGAACACTGCGATCCAAGTAAATGGCAATTTCAGTCGTCTTAGCGTACGCGGCCCGACCGTAAAACGGTGAAAAACTTAACCACCCCACGACCATCTCATCTAGCAACACGACCCACATCGGATAGTGTTCAGGCGTATGTTCTAAGAACCATGCTCGGCGTTGGTCCACCGTCACGGGTTTTAAATCAGCAGTCACTTCATGACTGGGAATTGTTTGATTATAAATATCGATAATGACTGGCAAATCAGACATCGTTGCCAACCGTAACGTCATGCTCATGACGACTCCTCCATTCTAATTGGTACTATCATTTTTATTATACATTTTTTTGGAAAGGGTTACATCAGTTTTTCATAGCTGACGGAATTTTCTAAATAAAAACGAGTGCCAACCACGTCCCACGTGTTCAACACTCGTTCTTAGTCATTGCCCGCCAAAATTTTGACGCACAACGTTAGGTTTTAGAACCAACTCTTGATTCCCCGCCACATGCGGACAAAAATGTTGGCTTTTTCAATTGAATTCTTTGGCGTTACGTTCAGTTTCAACGTACTGCTCTTCGTCCCATTAACGACCGTAATTGGCTTCTTGCTCAAGCTCAAGTTAGCCGTACCGACCGTCTTACCGTTTTTAACCGGTGCCTGAATCTTACCATCCGTGGTAGCGGCCTTCTTCAAGCTGACTTTCCCAGTAACGGCACTGGCATCCGTACCAGTTGGTAAGTAGATCTTAGTCGCACCATCATTGGAAACTAACTTAGTCGTCAACGCTTTACCATCCTGCACATCGGCGGTTTTAACGCCCTTGATTGCACCTGACTTGGCAATCGTCGTCGTGGTGTAGTTATGGAAGACGTACGACATAATTTGCGCCGTCTGCGTGAAACGTTCCGTCCCGTTGTCACTTGCAGAACCCGCATGCAAGACGACCGTAATAATCCGGTTACCATTGCTAAACTTAACCGTTCCAGTAAAGGCGTTCCCGGCTTTAGTCGAAGTCCCAGTCTTTAACCCATCAACGGGTAAAGCGGAATAGTGCTTAACGAGCCCTTTTAACATGTAGTTCCGGTTGTCCATCTTAGTTTCAGAACTCGTCCCTTTGCCAAACCAAGCGTGGGCAATGCTTGCCGTTTTCAAAACTTCAGGGTAGTCCGTCAATAACTTCTTCGCTACCGTCGCAATGTCTTGTGCCGACATCATGTTTTCGGTACTACCAGCAACGTTGCTGTAACCAATATCGCTACCGACTTCTTTGTTAGTCAACCCACAGGCGTTAATAATCGTTGCGTCCGTGATGCCCCAAGACTTAGCCGTCTTCTTCATCATATCGACAAATTTATGTGGTGACCCGGCAACGGCGTCCCCTAACGCCGTAACCGCTGCGTTAGCAGAGTAAATTTCAGTCGCATTATATAATTGCCGAACTGAATACGTCTTAGTCGACAACAATGGCACGTTCGCATAAGTCTTGTTTTGACTCATTTTGGCAACGGCCTTGCTGACACTGATCTTTTGATTCCAAGACAACTTGCCTTTGTGAATCGCCTGCAATATTAAGTATGTACTTAACATCTTAGTCATTGAAGCAATTGCCATTGGTTTCGTACTATTTTTGTCGTACAAAACTTGACCGGTCGATGCGTCAACCGCAATGGCTGCCTTTGCAGAAATTGACGGTGTGCTAGCCGCCTGCGCCTGAATATCGGCTCCCGCAATGCCTAATCCCGTGGTGCTAAATGTGACTGCCGCAACGAGGGCAATCATAACTTTCTTGAACTTTCCTGCAAATCTCATTTCTCAATTATCCCTTTCTTGGATGCTAAGTCTAAGTTTAAATAAATTGCTCGACGGAAACAAGCTAATTTGTCATTTCTTGCTTAGTTTTTGTTAACGGGTGGTCGTGATCAACTGGTAGGTGAATGACAAAGCTCGTCAGCTCATCATCACTTTGCGCATAAATGTAGCCGCCATGATGCTGAACGATACTTTGTGCAATCGCCAACCCTAGTCCAGACCCCCCGGTTGCCTTGGAGCGTGACTCCTCGACCCGGTAAAACCGTTCAAACAATCGGCCCAGTGCTTCGGCCGGAATCCGCTGCCCATCGTTTGCGACGTGGATCACAACTTCTTGATCACGCTGCTCAGCTTGCAAGATAATCCGCTTAGCACCCGTCCCGTATTTAAAAGCGTTCGTAATCAAATTATTGAAAACGCGCCCTAACTTTTCGGCATCCGCCTCCAAGTAGATTGGCTGATCACCACTCTCGACTTCGACCGTCATGTTCTTCTTATTAGCTTCCAATTCAAAACTAGCCGCCAACTGCTCCAACATCGCGGTTAAATTCAACCGGCTGATATTTAGTGGCGTTTCGGTCTGACGGACCTTCGTGTATTCAAATAGGTCTTCAACCAGCGACTTCATCTGCGTCGCCTTCAAGTAGGCAATGTGTGCGTATTTGACCAAATCTTCTTCAGACTGGTACTGCTTATTTTCAATCAGGCCTAAGTAACCGATAATCGACGTCAGTGGCGTTCGAATATCATGGCTGACGTTAGTAATCAGCGCATCTTTAGAACGCTCAATTTCACGTTCTTCATCCATTGAGTGGATGGCCGAATCGACAAGCGCGTTGACACTTTCAACGACCCGTTGCGTATCGCCAGTCAGGCTAAAATCAATCCGGTGGTCAAAATGACCCGCCGCAATGTAGTGTAGCTCACTAATGATGTGCCGTAGTTGCATTTGTTTATACCGCCGGATCAGGCGCCAATACAAAACAAAGCCGTCCGCAATCAACATCAAAACAATGAAGAGGTTCTCATAGCTCCATAGTTGGTAATTCGCCGGTCCCAGTTTGATTGAGCGTTTAATCTGAAAAATCCCGCTTTGGAGACCTGGATTATGAGCAATGGCACTGTTGATCAGTACAACGATCGACAAGTTTAAAAGGAGTAGCAGAATAACTGTCACTACTCCTTCAAAAAATAATTCACTTTTTTCGCGTCCTGTTAATTTCAAAAGCTGACCTCACTGTTAGCGTGATTCAATCTTATAACCAACGCCCCAAACGGTTTGGATAACCTTTTCGCCGTCAGTTGCTTCTTCGATCTTATCGCGCAAATGGCTCACGTGCACCATGACCGTTTTGGCGGATACGATACTTTCCTGTTGCCAAACCCGTTCAAAAATATCATCCGCAGAAAAGACCCGGTTCGGATGGCTCGCAAGTAAGTATAAGATTCCAAATTCCAGCGCCGTTAATTGAATATCTTTGCCCGTCAACGTCTTAACTTCATGTGAGTCCTTGTTGATGGTCAATGGTCCAATATCCAAAACGTCGGGTTCGGTAGTCGTTACGTTGTTTTCTGAACGCCGTAATAATGATTTGACCCGTGCCATAATTTCTAGTGGATTAAATGGCTTCGTAACGTAATCGTCGGCCCCCGTAATCAAGCCTTGGATCTTATCCATGTCGCCCGTTTTAGCGGATAACACTAAGATTGGCAGTTGTGAATCTTTCCGCACTTCTTTGATGACTTGGATTCCGTCCATTTCGGGCATCATAATGTCCAAGATCATCAATGCAATATCCGGGTTCGTATTTAATTTAGTTAACGCTTCGCGCCCGTTATAGGCACTGATTGGTTCGTAACCTTCATTTTTGATGTAAATTTCTAATAGTTGCGCAATTTCTTTGTCATCATCGACTACTAAAATTTTCATAGTTATTTCTCCTTAAATCATTCTGGTTTCATTCTATCAAAAAGTTAACTCAACTTAACACTTCACGTGCCTTTTTAGGGAAAGCTTAAAATCCCATTACCATCTTTCGGCGCTTTGCCGGCAGAATCAGTGGGCCATGGGGTCGGCTGCAGACAAAGAACGGTCTTCCGCCTCGCTTGAAAGCCTCAAAGGACGAGTCTTTCAAGTCGCCCCGCACTGTAACCTGGCAAAAAAACGCCAGCTAACAGTGCCGACACGGCCCGCTGGTTCTGCCGGCTTCGCTAAGACTGCTTTAAAACAAGTTTATTGGTACTAACGTTGCTAGAATAGGCCATTAGTAATCATTTTCGTCTTTCAACCTTTAGATACTTAAATTACTGGCTTTTTAGTGTTACCACCACTATTGTAAATTAGTCACTTATTACCTACTCCGATAGTCAGCAACCAAAGTAACACTACATTTAGCGGAGTCGGTAGAATTGGTGTGCTGTGTCGGCAATATTGGGCCGGCGTTCTTTGCCGACCTAATATTGCGGGGCAATTCAAAGACGCGGTCTATCGGCTTTGAATCGAGCTCACAGACCGCAGTGTGGCTGTGGCCGTCCCCCATAGCACACCAGTTCTACCCGACGAAGCGGCTAATTTAAATCTTTCTACTCTGAACCAATAACTTAATCATACCGCACTCACCCAGCGAAAACCCGTTTAACCCCACAAAAAAAGGCCAAAACGAAAATCGTTTCAGCCTTTTGATTTAACTTTGATTAGCCATTAACTGAGTAGTTAGGGGCATTTTTCGTAATTTGAATTTCATGTGGATGTGATTCGCGTAAGCCCGCACCAGAGATTTCAACAAACTGTGCGTTATCGATCAATGCGTCGATATCTTTGGCACCAACGTAACCCATCCCTGAGCGTAAACCACCAAGCATTTGGAAGATAATGTCATCGACACTACCCTTGAATGGGACGCGGCCTTCAACGCCTTCAGGAACCAACTTGTTGGCTTCGTTAACGCCACCTTGGAAGTAACGGTCAGAAGAACCGTGCGCTTGTGACATGGCCCCAACGGAACCCATTCCACGGTAGAACTTGTATTGGCGACCATCGTCAAAGACGACTTCACCAGGTGCTTCAGTTGTTCCGGCTAACATGCTCCCTAACATGACGGCGTTACCACCGGCTGCTAAGGCCTTCACGATGTCACCAGAGTACTTGATCCCACCATCGGCGATGATTGGCTTGCCATATTCACGTGCAACACTCGCAGCGTCGTAAATGGCTGTCAATTGAGGCACCCCAACACCGGCAACGATCCGGGTCGTACAAATTGAACCAGGGCCAATGCCGACTTTAACGACATCAACACCGGCATCAAATAATGCCCGAGTGCCTTCAGCAGTTGCAACGTTCCCAGCAATCAATGTTTGCGTTGGGAAGTGCTTGCGAATTTCTTTGATCTTACGTAACACACCAGCAGAGTGACCATGCGCCGTATCAATCACGATGGCATCGGCACCGGCTGTAAATAAGGCTTCAGCCCGTTCGAAAGTATCACTAGTGACCCCAACGGCAGCAACAGCCAACAAGTGGTTGTTCGCATCAACGGCAGCGTGTGGGTGTTGGTCGTCTTTTTCAACGGCTTTAACTTTCGCCACTTCGCCAGCCTGTGCTTCAATGCTTAAGTTTTTATGGATAACCGCTAGGCCACCTTGGTTAGCCATAGCGATTCCCATAGCGGATTCAGAAACGGTATCCATCCCCGCACTCAAAATTGGAATATTCAGTTGCAAATTATCCGCAAGTTTGACACCCAAGTTGACTTCATTCGGCAAAACATGACTTTCAGCCGGAATTAATAGTACATCATCGAACGTGTAACCTTTTTTCCCAAACTTTGTATCCCAATTAGACATTGAACGTTAGCTCCTTATGATTTTATTTTATCTGTAAAGGTAACAAAACATCAGGGCAAATGCAAGCAACACGCAAGAATTTCAGAAAATTCTTATTTTACAAAATCCCGTAATTTGACGCTTTACAGCTAAATATTAACTAGACCTTTACAAAAAAGAACCCGGAATTTTCCGAGTTCTGCAGACAGCCTAAAACAGGCTAGTTGTAATCTTGTAACGACGTTTTAGCCACATCCGGACGAAGAAGACCACGACCGCAATCGCTAAGTAGGCGATTCCTGGTAAAATCGGGTTCCATGGTCCCTTGATGTATGAGACCGTCGCAAAGACGAACATCCATACGACGACGGCTAAAACTGACCAACCAATTTTCTTCCATAGCGAAACTTTTGGTTGTCCTTTAACTGGTACGAGGTATTGGAACAACTTCGTTACCCCAAGACCCCCAACGACGGAAGTCAATAAGATAGCGGTAACGCCCATCGCCCCTTGAGAGCTCTTTGGCGTATTTGAACCGATTAAGCCCATGATTCCGTACATCAAGCAGAAAATCATGAATAACATCAGACCACTATCTAAAGAAGAAATCCAGTAGTTAGCTTGTTGTTGTTCAACCGGCGTCTTCTTAGGATCAACGATCTCTTGCGTCCGTTCTTGAACGGTCCCATAGAGTTGACGCGCAGTGGTCCCACGGCCTTGTTCCGTTAATAACGTATTCGTCATTTCTTCTAATACGGCTTTTTTCTTTTCACCGCTCAACTTAGTATCATTTAACGATTTACGCATCTGCCGCATGTATTCAGCATTCCGTTTCGTTAATTCCGTTGCTTCTTGGATTGGCCGTTCAGCAGCTTTGATCTGCTTAGCGCCAGCCGCCGCATTTCGGGGTGTTTTTGAAGTTTCACTTTCACTCACGAGTATGTTCTCCTTTCGGCTTAAACGTTGAAGCGGAATTCAACAATGTCACCATCTTGCATGACATAGTCTTTACCTTCCAACCGTAACTTCCCATTTTCTTTAACTTTAGCTTCTGAACCAGCTTCATCCAGGGCATCGTAAGACATGACTTCGGCCCGAATAAATCCACGTTCAAAGTCTGAGTGAATAATTCCGGCAGCTTGAGGCGCCTTAGTTCCGCGTTTAAAGGTCCACGCACGGGTTTCCTTGCCACCAGCCGTGAAGAAGGTTTCTAGGCCTAAGAGCTTGTAAGAAGCCCGAATTAGCTTATTCAAACCAGGTTCTTCGACACCTTCAGCAGCTAAGAAGTCCGCCTTATCATCGTCATCCAATTCAGCGATTTCTTCTTCAGTTTCAGCGGCGACCCCGATTGCTTGGGCGCCTTCCTGCTTAGCGTAGTCTTCAACGATCTTGTAGTACTTAGAACCTTCTGGATCAGCCATATCATCTTCCGCAATATTGGCCACGTATAAGACGGGCTTTGAGGTCAATAAGAATAGGCCGCGAACAATTGGTTGTTCATCTTCAGTAAATTCCAAAGAACGAACGGGTTTGCCCGCTTCAAGCGCTGGCTTAATCTTTTCAAGAACGGCATATTCGGCCTTAGCCTCTTTGTCGCTCCCCTTAGCGGCACGTTGAACCTTTGTAAAACGCTTGTCAACGGCTTCTAGGTCAGCCAAACTCAATTCTAAGTTAATCGTTTCAATATCGTCTTGGGGGTCAACCTTCCCAGTAACGTGGGTAATGTTGTCGTCATCAAAAGCACGAACCACATGCACAATCGCGTCAACTTGGCGGATGTTTTCAAGGAACTTGTTACCAAGTCCTTCACCCTTGCTGGCGCCCTTAACGATTCCGGCGATATCGGTAAATTCAAAAGTCGTAGGAACGACTTTCTTAGCGGGAATAAGTTCTTGGATTCGGTCTAATCGTTTGTCGGGAACTTCAACCATCCCCACGTTTGGATCGATCGTCGCAAATGGATAGTTGGCCATTTCGGCCCCCGCCTTTGTAATTGCGTTAAACAATGTGGATTTACCAACGTTTGGTAACCCAACGATACCTGCTGTAAGTGCCATATCGGTTATTCACTCTTCCTTTTAAATAATTAAGCTTGATCGGCTTTCTTTTCCAAAACCTTTTTTAACTTTTTATTGAATTCACGGCGCGGCATCATGACCACGTGACCGCATCCGGTACATTTGATCTTAATGTCGGCACCCATTCGCGTGATTTCCCAGCGGTTCACACCACATGGATGGGCTTTCTTCATTTCGACAATATCACCTAAATCATACATGCGCAACGCCCCTTTATAAATTAATTAATTTAAATCAATGTGCAGAATTTCTAAAATCCGCGTCAGGTCGTCATTCGACAAGTACGGAATCTCGATTTTACCTTGATCCTTTTTATTTGTCTTGGCTTGGATCGAAACGGCCGTCCCAAATTTTTCCTGGAGTTGTTCTTCACTGGCCCGAATATAAGGGGACTTTTTAACAGCGGGTTTCTTGACCGCCTTTTTCGTATCACCATTATACTGCGCCACGATTTGTTCCAATTGCCGGACGGTCAAATTATCTTTAATCGCGCGTTTCGCTAGTGGCGCTAGCTTGGCTTTGTCTTTCAGCGACAACAATGTCCGGGCCTGGCCCATCGATAACTGCCCTTTTTGAATCATCTGCTTAACGCTCGTTGGTAATCCCAACAACCGCAAGTAGTTCGCAATGTAAGGCCGACTCTTGCCTAAGCGTTTAGAAACTTCCGCCTGCGTTAACTTCAACTTTTTCATCAAAGAATCGTACGCTTCAGCTTCTTCTAACGGGGTTAAGTCTTCGCGTTGTAAGTTTTCCAACACGGCGACTTCCATCATTTGTTCTTCGGTAACGTCTCGCACAATGGCTGGAATCGTCGTCTGCCCTGCAAGCTTAGACGCCCGGAAACGCCGCTCACCAGCAATGATTTCGTACTTCTTAATTTCTACATCGGGCTGGCGCACAATAATTGGTTGGAAGACGCCGGACTTCTTAATGGAACTAGCCAGTTCTTTTAACGCCGCTTGGTCAAATTTTTGACGTGGCTGGTACGGGTTGGCATGGATGTCCGTTAAATTCAGATCAACGACGGCTTCTTCACTAGTCGGTTCATCAACATCGGCAAACAGGGCCCCGATTCCGCGACCGAGTGCTTTGTTTTGATCCTTATCTTTACTTGCCATGGGCGGCCAACACTTCCTTTGCTAAAGCTAAGTAAACTTGTGCACCTTTTGAACGAATATCGTAATCAATGATGGAAAGGCCGTGACTTGGTGCTTCCGACAAACGAACGTTCCGTGGAATAATGGTCTTATAAACGGCGTCCTTGAAGTACTTACGAACTTCTTCATTAACTTGCGCACCCAGGTTTGTCCGGGCATCGTACATCGTTAACAATACGCCTTCAATTTTCAGTTGTTTATTAAAGTGCTTTTGCACTAATTTGACCGTATTCAGTAACTGACTTAAACCTTCCAAAGCGTAATACTCACTTTGAACCGGAATTAAAATCGAATCACAGGCGGTAAACGCGTTGATCGTCAGTAACCCAAGCGAAGGCGGACAGTCGATCAAGATAAAGTCGTAGTCGCCCTTCACGTCATCGATTGCATCCCGTAACCGGGTTTCGCGTGCCATCATCGGCGTTAATTCGATTTCGGCCCCTGATAACTGAATCGTGGCCGGCACAATGTCCAAGCCCTTATGACTCGTTGGGATAATCGTCTCTTTAATGGGAACGTCGTTGATCAGTACGTCATAAATTTCATTTTCGATTGTTGATTTTTGGATGCCCAAACCACTAGTTGCGTTTCCTTGCGCATCGGTATCGATCAACAATACTTTTTGGCCTAATTCCACGAGACTAGCACCTAAATTAATGCTGGTCGTGGTCTTGCCAACGCCACCCTTTTGGTTAGCGAGTGCAATTACGGTTCCCATAACTACTTACCACCCCTTGGTTGATTTTTTGGAATTTCGATCGTGATTCGGTAGCCGTCTTCCGTATTTTCTTCATGCGTTTTGACGGGCATCCCGGCATCGGTCACCATTTTAATAGATTTTTTTATCGTATTCACGGCAATCCGGGTGTCGCCAGTCAGCCCCCGGGCGCGCTTTTTCTTTGGCTTGGGCGGTGTTTGCAGTTTTGCGACTAACTGTTCCGTTTCCTTGACCGTTAACTGGTCGGCCAACACTTGTTTCAAGATGACGCCTTGTTGGTCAGTTGTTAAATGTAACAACGCTCGGCCATGGCGTTCACTGATTTTGCGCTCCAGCAAGGCTTGCTGCACGGGGCGAGCCAGTTTTAATAGTCGCAGTTTATTCGCAACGAACGACTGACTCTTCCCCAACTCCTTAGCCAAGGCGGATTGCGTCAACGTATTGAGCTTCATCAGCTCTTGATACGCCGTTGCCTCTTCAATGACCGTCAAATCTTGACGCTGTAAGTTTTCAATCAGCGCCATTGACGCCGTTTCACCATCATCCATTTTCTGAATAATGGCGGGCACGTCCGCCCAATGTAGCGACGTGATTGCCCGAAAGCGCCGTTCACCGGCGATAATTTCATACTTTTTAGGTTCATACTCCCGCAACACAATCGGCTGTAACAACCCGTGCTCGGCAATCGTTGCGGCTAACTCGGCAATTCCGCCTTCGTCAAAGATCTGCCGTGGCTGGAACCGGTTAGGAATAATGGCGGTTACCGGAATACGCACAATCTGCTGAGTCGTATTCTGTACCTCAGCTTCCTTATGTTTATCACGATTAGAACCAAACAAAGAAAATGCCATGTCGTTACCTCCCCAACCTATGCCTTAGCCGTTAACGGTTGTTTTGCCGGTGTTCCCGGTTTGCGCGGATAGCGCTTTGGCGATGGCTGTTTTTTATCGATCACGATAATATGCCGTGGGTCTCCAGTCTCAGGCAACTTAAACGCTTCATCCGCGGTGATTTTACCACCTAAGACTTTGACAGCGTACTCGCCTTCAGCCGTTTCCGTTCTCGCATTAGCCGCCTTTAAAGCCACCATCTGGCCGCCAACTTTAACTAATGGCAAACAAAGTTCGCTTAAAACGGACAACCGGGCTACGGCACGCGCCGTCACCACGTCGTACGCTTCACGGTGTACTGACTTCTTACCCGCAAAGGTTTCTGCGCGATCATGGAACAGTTGCACGTTAGTCAGCCCGAGCTGATCCACTAACTGTTGCAAGAAATTGATTCGCTTATTGAGGGAATCCACAATCGTCACTTGTAACTGTGGAAAAACAATCTTCAGTGGAATTGACGGAAAACCGGCGCCCGCCCCTACGTCACAAATCGTTAATGGCTGTTCCCGTAGTGCTGGCACGTAGAATGCCGGCGTAATTGAGTCATAGAAATGTTTGAGATAAACTTCTGGCTCGGCAGTAATGGTCGTTAAGTTAAACTGCCGGTTAGTCTCAATCAGTAGTTTGAAATACGTCGCAAACTGGGCCAACTGCTGGGTCGTCAGGTCAATCCCATGACTCTCCAACGCCCGTTTAAATTCTTCTGGATTCATATCAAAAAGCTCCTTAATTAAGGTCGCATTTACCTTACACTTGTGAAACAACTTGAATGTTTCACGTCACCTCATAACTTTAACGTAAATGCGGGTTAAAATCAATGCACGAGCTTGATTGCTTACCAACGTCAACCCCTTGAAAGGCCTAGGTTTATCGTCCCTTCAAGCGATTCATTTTGATTGGAATTTTTTCGAATACGATGAGACTAAAAAAGGCTCCGAACAAACTGTCCGAAACCTCATTATCATTATTATAATTAATTCCTACCAAACAAAGAGGCCAACGACCCCAGCTGATAAGAGTGAAACTAAGATCCCAGAAAGAAGCATGTAGCCAACGTTCCGTGAGATCAAGTCGTTCTTTTCACGGTCAACGATACCCTTAAAGGCACCAATGATCATCCCAATCGTTGAGAAGTTCGCGAAGGATGTTAAGAAGACCGTCAAGACAGCGCGGAAGTGAGGGGTGTAAGTGTTAACCTTACTTGAAACTTCCCCCATGACAACGAATTCGTTAGTCACTAACTTCGTCCCCATGAACGATGCCATTTGGAAAGCTTCATGTGGGTTGAAACCAAGTAACCAAGCAAATGGGAACATAACGATTCCAAATAAGTTTTCTAGTGAAAGGTTTGGATTAATCAAACCTAATAATTTATCAATTAATTTAGCTAAGGCAACGAAGGCAATAACGTTCGCTGCGATAATCAAGATCAAGCGTCCAGCGCCTAAAATTGAATCACCTAAGAAAGAGAAGAATGGTTCGCGGGCTGGTTTAGCTTGCTTAACTTGTTCGTTAGCTAAATCTTCTGAGCCGCTTTCAGTGGTGTCAGTCGTTTCTTCAACAGCTGAACTACCGGAAATTTTAGCAATCGTATCTTCTTCCGGTTTAACTTCAACGGGGTTCAAAATTGCCGCAATAATCGCTGCGTTTAAAACGTTCATTGGGACCGCGGTCAAGATAAATTGACCGGGCATCATTTTGATGTAAGCCCCTAAGATTGACGCCGTCACACAACTCATCGACATCATCGCAATCGTTAAGTTACGCTGTGCCTTCATCTGCTTCAATTGTAACTGTGAAACGGCTAAGGCTTCAGTGTTACCCAAGAACATCATTTCGACAACGAAGAATGATTCAAACTTAGGTTGGCCCGTAATGTAAGCTAACCCACGGCCAACCCATTTAATGATCCATGGTAATACGCCGATATAAGTTAAAATATCGAATAATGGCACAATCAATAAGATTGGTAATAACGAACTCGTTACAAAGTCCATCTGCTTAACATTAACCCAGCTGGCCAACGCAAACGAGATACCTTCATACGAAACGTTAACGAGCCAAGTGAATCCGTCGGCGGCAGCCTTAACTGCGTCGACCCCAACTTGTGAACCCGTCAAGAACCATGCTAACAAGACTTCTAGTACCAACATGATACCAACTGAGCGCCAATGAATAGCGTGCTTTTGCTTGGAGAATAAGTAGGCAATCGCAATGAATACCACGATCCCAATAATATTAACTACCAAGTTAAAGATCATGTGAATAATCCCTCTTCCCTAAATAAGTGATAAAACAAAAAGTTTACAAAAAAACTACCTTTACTAATTTACCATGTTCAGGAAAGTTGTGGTAGGCATTTTTAAAGAAATTATTAAGAACCTAATTAGACCGTTCCAATCCGCGGAGTGGCGCTATCCAAAGTTCAAATTGATTTTCGCAGTTTAGCGGAAAAATCAGCCGTTCCGTCGGGGAGAACCGGTGTGCTGTGTCGGCAATATTGGTCAGGGTTTGGCCAATATTGCTGGGCAACTCAGAGACGTGGGGTATCGGCTCTGAGTTGAGGGAGCAGACCGCACTTCGGCTGGGACCGTCCCCCACAGCACACCGGCACCGCCCACCGAAGCGGATAATTTAACCAATACAAACAGCGGTCGTCACCACCGAAGTGATCACGACCGCTGTTTGATAAAGAACCCGGTGACTAAAACGCCGGGTGCCCCTGCCAAGGAAGTTCATTATACAACGTTTACCAACTTTGCGAACCAATTAGTTGACCCAAAAAGCAAACGGCGTTAAGCTACTGACAATTAATGAAAGGGGGTGATGCTTTTTGAGTACCATATCTAATCTTAAAGCATCAGTCTCTGCCCTGTTCGGAGCACAAGACTGATACCTTTAAGGAGACCCGGCCAAATCTTTGGTCGGGTCTTTTGCGTCTCATGCGACCTTTTCCTAAATTAAACAAATTCCGTCATCTTTAAGCAACTAAGCCTTGGCGTTCAGCCATGAACCCACGATTGATAGTTGCAACTTCCGCAGGACTAAGCTAAGTTAATAAGGAACGTTCTACGGAAAGATGAGTTATGACTTTATGAAAGAAACGACAAAACAAGTACTAGTTGGTACGGCCTGGTTGATAACCTTATTAGCTGTGATTGGTGGCACGATGCTCTGGCAGCATCAAGTGCGCAAGCCCCGCCACAACGTTGATAGTATTACGGTGACATCTACAGAACGGGTCCCCGTTCTGTTACTACTAGATGCCTCACTGGATGCTGAGCAGCAACGGCAATTAATCGCCACGATGCAACAAAATAACGGCTCGCAACCAGTGACGACCGTCCAGATTTCTACAAATGGCAAAATTAAATTTAACGGGCCAATTCGAACCAGTGACAACCGACCCTACCTCAAGCTGGTACTATCTAAGGGGCTAACTGCCACTAAAAAGTCGCAGTTAATCAAGAAGACCATCATTGCTGCTAAGGAAAATTACCATTTTGATAAGTACAACCTCGTTTGCTATGGCGACGGGGGACTCGTTGCAACTCACTACTTAGAACATACTGATCCTAGTTTGGCACCGGCGCACTTAATTACCATTGCAACCGCGTTTAACGGGACGGATCAGCGCTATAACTCTCAAAAAACTAACCCGGTTGACCGCAACCAAAGAACCGCCACCTTGACGCAATTAATTAACAAACGCAAAGCTCTCAGTCCAAAGACCAAGGTCTTACTCATTGCGGGTAACGCCAAGGGCCACCGCAATGGGGATGGCGTGGTTCCAATCCAAAGCGCCCTCGCCGGACAAAGTATTTTTAAACCAGTCATTAAAAATTACCAGCAGACTGTCATTCACAGTTGGCATGCTAGTCATACGCATATTTTAGAAAGTTGGAAACTCGGTGACAGAATTCAAGATTTTATTGATTAACCGTCAACTTCCAATATCAATCAAAAACGACCACACGGAAATTCAAACTTTCCGTGTGGTCGTTTTTGATTTCTAAGCCCATAACATCTGATCAGGATATTCCGCCGTCAAGAAGCGCTTGATGGCTCGAATCATGATTGCCGTTGACGGCGCTGTCGCCTGAGTCTTATTAGCTACCAACGCAATCTCACGGTTATACGGTTCCGCAAACGGATAAGTGTTCACGTCCCCCGTCAGTTTTCTGAGTGCTAGTTTTGGTAAAATTCCCATTCCTAAGCCGGACTCCACCATCGAAATAATCGATTGGTCATCAATGGAGAATCGCAAAAAGTTATTCGTAACGTGGTAATGATCCAGTGCCAACTTCGTATCACGATCATAGTCACTTTGTTGCAGGATAAAGTTTTTGTCCGCAACGTCGTCCGTCGTGATGTATTCCCCGTTCTCGGGAACAAAATCCGCGGGCGTCACACAATAAATAGGATCATTAATGAGTGAATGTACAAGTAAGTTCTCATTCACCGGCATCGACGTAAAACCGATGTCGATTGTCCCAATTTTGGCCCAGTTTGTAATTTCATTGAAATTACCCTGCATCACTGAAATTTTAATATTGGGATATTCATGATTAAATTTACGGATAATTCGCGGTAACCAATTGATGCAAACACTACTAAAACCGCCAATTCGCACCGATCCGGAGTGCAGTCCTTGAATGTTATCGGCAACTTGGCGCAGGTTACTTTCCGTATTGAGAATCTCTTGCACGTACGGTAAAACCTGCCGACCATCACTGGTAAGTTCAACCCCCGAACGGTTCCGAATGAACAACGGAAAGCCCAGTTCCTTCTCTAATTGGTTTACAGAGTGACTGACCGCACTAGGCGTCACGTTAAGCGTGGCGGCGGCTTGATAGAATGTTTGTTGCGCAACCACGGTCGCAAACACCTCGTAAGCAAAATTTGCCATTACTTTTAACTCCTTTTACATGAACTGTTTTCATCTAAGATTGAAAAAGTTGAGCTTTACTAACTTCAAGCCTCATTTTATCATAGTAACCATCAAGTAAACCAATAACTTTAAAACTTCAGTGGGGGAAATTATTATGAAAAATCTATTTGCGAACCGTGTTTTGAACAACGACACTTCTGACCTGAACGAAATTTTCAAAAATAGTGCTAATCCGGAAAATATTTCCTTCGCTGGTGGTTTTCCAGATAACCGGCTCTTTCCAGATCACGCCCTAAAAGCCGCTTATCAAGACGCCATTAACCGGGGTGGCCAAGCACTTTTCCAGTACGCCTCTACCCAAGGCTTGGCGACCCTCCGTCAAAAACTTGCTGAACGGATGGCTAACCACGCCGACGTTCAAGTCACCGCTGACAACATCATGCTCACTCAAGGCGGGCAGCAAGCCATTGATTTAGTCGCAAAGTTACTCCTCAACCACGGTGACGCCATGGCCGTTGAAGGCCCCACTTACATGGGGGCGTTGGCCGCCTTTGACACTTACGAACCAACTTATTATGAAATCCCAGTCGATCACGACGGCATGGACATCCGCTACTTGCGGCACACGCTTAAAGCGCATCCTGAAATCAAATTAATTTACACGGTCCCCGACTTCCATAACCCAACCGGGACCACGATGAGTCTACAACGTCGTAAAGACCTAGTAGCCCTCGCCAACCAATATGATGCCATTATTTTAGAGGACAGTCCTTACCGCGACCTCCGTTATGACGGGACGAGCTTACCCGCCGTTAAACACTTTGACACTGAAGGTCGCGTCATCTTTATCTCTAGTTTCTCTAAAATCTTATCACCCGCTTTGCGGACGGGCTGGCTAGTGGCCGACGAACCACTGATTCAGGCCCTCGTAAACTTGAAGTCAGCAACTGACGTTCAGTCTTCTAGCGTTACGTTAGCCGCTATCGATAGCTACTTGGCTCACAACGATATCGACCAACACATTGCTAACCTCAACGCCGCTTACCAGGTTAAACGTGATGCCATGTTAAACGCCCTTGACCGCTACTTCCCGGCTAACGTCAGCTTCACACGGCCAGCCGGCGGATTCTTCATCTGGGTCAATTTACCACAAGGTGTTGACGCACAACGGTTACTACAAGATGTCGTCTTACCACAAGCCCACGTTGCGTACGTTCCGGCCGCTTGCCAGTTTGCACATCGCAAAGTCACGAACGGTTTCCGGCTGAACTTCACTGGCTTAGACCCCGTTACGATTACCACGGGTATCAAGCGGCTCGGTGGCATTCTTCAACACCTTAACGTTGACGCAACCGTCGCAAAAGTGGCGCTGCCTTAACGTACCGCGATTTGATAAATCTAAAAGCAGTTTCCTACATGAGCAAGTCATGCGGGAAACTGCTTTTTTTGAATCTAATAGACGGCCTAATGGTCAAAATAATAAATATTCTCGCACGACATGGTGCCCATTAACTCCCACCAAGCGCCGTTAAACGTCACTTAGGGTATCAATCAGTTTATACCAGCATAAAGCCCCGTTTGACAGGCCTTGTAGCATTCGCTACACTAACGCTACCATCCATTGTTTTTTATAATGACGTTAAAAACCGTTTTATAATGCTTATTTTTTGTTAACACTTCTTTTTTTCGATAAACTAGGAGTGTCGCAAAAAATTCCAGGAGTGTGTTTAAATGAAAATTTGGGCTAAAAAATTAGGGCTAGCTGCTTTAGGTCTCGTACTTGCCGTCACTTTAACGGCTTGCGGGAGCAAATCTAGCAGTAACTCAACTAGCAACGACTTAGGACTACAAAAATCGGGGACGTTAACCATTGGTTTGGAAGGAACCTTCCAACCATATGGTTACCGTAAAGATGGTAAGCTAACTGGCTTTGAAGTTGATTTAGGTAAAGCCGTTGCTAAAAAGATGGGCCTAAAAGCCAAGTTCGTCCCAACGAAGTTTGATTCACTTATTGCCGGTTTAAATGGTAATAAGTACGACGTTATTTTAAATAACATGGCCGAAAGTAAAGAACGGAAGCAGAAGTACCTCTTCTCAACACCGTACATTTACTCTAAACCACAATTAGCCGTTAAGAAGAATTCCAGCATCAAAAACATCACCGCAATCAAGGGTAAAAAAGTGGCCCAAACGACCACTAGTAACAATGCGGGTGACGCCAAGCGTTTAGGTGCCACAATTACCCCTACGGACGGTTTCCAACAATCAATCGACTTAGTTACTCAAGGTCGGGTTGCTGGGACGATCAACTCACGTGAGGCTTTCTACGCTTACTTGAAGCAAAATCCGAAAGCCAACATTAAGTTAATTAACGCTGACAATGAAATTGCCGCCCAAAAGATTGGCGCGATGATTTCTAAGCAACATCCTAAGATGGAAAAACAAGTTTCTAAGGCAATTCAATCGCTTCGCCAAGACGGAACCCTTAAAAAGCTTTCTAATAAGTATTTCGGTGGTAACGTCACCGATAAATAAGTTCTCCCCGCTGATCGTTGTCAGCGGGCTACATAGCACTACTATTTCTTTACAGGAGGAACTTCATGGATTCAATTTGGCACATTATCGTTACCTCCGCACCTCAAATTGCAGTTGCGGGTTTAAAATACACCATTCCAATCGCTATTATTTCATTTATTATCGGTTTAATTTTGGCCGTCTTTACGGCACTGGTTAAATTATCACCGCGCCGCGGCTGGTTCTCGATTTTAAAGGCAATCGCCTACTTTTACGTCTGGCTTTTCCGGAGCACCCCACTGCTAGTTCAATTATTCATCGTCTATTTCGGATTACCTTATCTAAAGGTGAAGGGACTCTGGCCAAACGGGATTCAACTTGATCCGTGGACGGCCGGGATTGCCACCTTCTCACTCAACACGGGGGCTTACTGTGCGGAAACCATTCGGGCCGCCATTTTAGCCATTCCCCAAGGCCAGTGGGAAGCCGCTTATTCCATCGGTATGACTAAATCGCAAGTTCTGTGGCGAATCATTTTGCCACAGGCTGCCCGGGTCTCATTACCACCACTTTCTAACAGCTTCATTAGCTTAGTTAAGGATACTTCCTTAGCCGCATCCATCACGATTATTGAAATGTTTGAAGTCAGCCAACAAATTGCGGCGGAAAACTACCAGCCACTGGTGATGTACTCGTTGGTCGCAGCGTTCTACGCCATTTTATGTACCATTTTGAGCTGGCTACAAGGTTACTTGGAAAAACGGACGTCCCGTTACTTACGGCCACTTAATTAGGAGGGGTTGCTATGATTAAATTTGAACACGTCAATAAGACGTTTGGCGACCACCAAGCGTTAAGCGACATTAACACCACTTTTAAAGCGCACGAAACGACCGTTATTGTGGGGCCTTCTGGTTCGGGTAAATCGACCTTGCTTCGTTCCCTGAACTTATTGGAACGGCCCGAGGACGGCTTATACCACTTTAACGATCAAACAATTGATTTTGCTAAACCAATCACGGGTAAAACGATGCTCAGTATTCGGCGAAAAACGGGGATGGTCTTTCAAGGCTACAACTTGTTTCCACACCTCAGCGTCGTCAAAAACGTGATGGAAGGTCCCGTCCAAGTTCTCAAACAAAAGCCGGCCGCAGCTAAGCAAACGGCGCTCGACTTATTAGATAAAGTTGGTCTGGCTGATAAGGCCGACGTCTACCCCGGCCAACTTTCCGGTGGTCAGCAGCAACGGGTCGCCATTGCACGTTCCCTTGCGATGAATCCGGAATACATCTTACTGGACGAACCAACGAGTGCATTGGACCCCGAACTTGAAGCCGGGGTGCTCCGCGTCCTACTAGCCCTCGCGCAAGAAGAAAATTCCATGATTATCGTTACTCATAACATGGAATTTGCCCGGGCCGTTGCAGATAAGATTCTCTTCGTCGAAGATGGTAAGATTCTATTCGACGGCACACCAAATGAGTTCTTCAAACAGCCGACCCAACGAATTTCGGACTTCCTAGCCGCAATGACGTTCACGGCTATTTCCGACAAAGCAAAATAACTTATTAAAATAAGCCACCCTTTTCTGTACTAGTCCCTGTCAAGTTGACAGGTGAAATAATATAATTTTCGAGTTCTGTCTAAGCGGCTTTGCCGCGGTATTCTACCGCGGTGAAGCCGCTTCTTTGTGTTGTCCGGTCAATGTAATTGAAG